>NZ_JAULSE010000015.1:0-143003 GCF_030518245.1 Rhizobium sp. CBN3 | reverse complement strand
TGCAACGCGGGCTCGAAGCCCAATCAACCGTTCGAGCGAAGACATGGCGACGGAGATGCTCGCTGAGGTACGAGTTCGAAACCCAAGGATGACACGCATCCCCGTCGCGCAACCCGTTTATACACCAACGGCAACGTACAAGGATGAGGCGGGGGAGAAGTCGCGGATTACCAACGGAAGACGCAGCGGAGGGCACAACAAATAGCCCTCATGGTGAGGAGGCCCAAGGGGCCGTCTCGAACCACGAGGGCGGGTGGCTGGATAATCAACTTTCAGAAATTCTGGAACAGCTGCCTGACCGTATCGTAAGTCGCATTGGCGATGTTCAACGATTGCAGGCCGAGCTGCTGTTGCGTCTGCAGCGCCCTGAGCCTGCTCGACTCCTCCTCCATATCGGCATCGACGAGCCGGCCGATGCCGGCGGTGATGTTGTCGTGCAGCTGGGTTGCGAAGTCGTTCTGCAGCTCGATTCGTTTTTCCAGCGCGCCGAAGGCCGAGCCGACCGTCGTCAGCTGCGTCAGCGCCGCGTCGACGACGCTGATCATCTGGCCGATCTGCCCTTCCGTCGTCGTTGACGAGAGCGAAATGACGACCTGGCCCGCCGTGGTGCCGTTTTTGCTGGTCATCAGCACGTAATTCTGCGCGGTCCCGAGTTCGGTGGCGAAATAGGACGAGGTCAGCACGCCGTATTCGCCCGAGCCGGTGGCCCGGTCGTCGATCAGGTAGCGCGCATCCTTGGAGGTCGTGGCACCGACAGGCGTGTTGTCGATATGGTAGCTCAGCATGCCCACAGACACGGTGCCGTCGGCATTGCGGATGAAGGACGCCGGGATCTGGCGCGGCTGCGTCGGCGTGGCATCATTGTTGAGGATCACCCAGTTGTCGCTATTGAAGGTCGCCGATTCCGAAACGCTGCGCAGTTGCTCCTGCAGCTGCTTGAGCTCTTCGTTGATCTTGTTCTTGTCGACACCGTCCTCGGTGGCGGCGACGAGCTTGGCCTTGATCTCCGAGACGACGTCGATGACGTTCTGGACACCGGTATAGGCCGTGCCCATCGTCGCAGCCGCCATGCCGAGTGCATCCTGGACCGCCGAAATGGCCTTGTTGTCGGTGCGCGCGGTGGTGGCGATCGACCAATAGACGGCATTGTCGGCCGCTTTGGCGACACGCATGCCTGTCGTGATGTGGTTCTGCGTGACCGTCATATTGCGATTGATATCACGCAGCACATAGAGCGCCGCATCAACGGAGACGCGCTGATAAATACTCACGGAACTAGACTCCAAAAACACAACAGAACGCAACTGAACAGGGATGAACCTTCCGCACAGACGCTCATGTCCGGGGTCGCTGGGTCTCCAGCGCATTGCCTTCAAGAAACGAAGAAGGCCAGTCGGTTCCTGGCCACGATCATTGCCGCTTATGCTTAAAAAACGGCTAATCTTCAGAAGAAATTTATCTTATTCCGCAAGACTTCATACACCATAAGAAACGCAGCCGAATGGGAATCCGGCAGCGCGTTCAATGTGGATGCAAGGCTTACTCGGCGGCCTGCAACTGCTCCTCGTCGGGTGCGGCGCGCGGCCTCGTCGCGACCGACATCTCCTCGTGCAGGCGCGCCTCTTCATGGGCATGCGGCTTGGCGAAGCGGGCAAGCAGGAGGTAGGCGACCGGCGTGATGAACAGCGTCACCAGCGTCGCAAAACCGAGGCCGCCGACGATCACCCAGCCGAGCGCCACGCGCGCTTCCGCACCCGCGCCATGGGCAAAGACCAGCGGCACGCCGCCGAGAATGGTGGCGATCATCGTCATCATCACCGGGCGAAGGCGCAGCGAGCAGGCCTTTTCGATCGAGGAGCGCACGTCCTCACCCCTGTCCCGCAGCTGATTGGCGAATTCGACGATCAGGATGCCGTTCTTCGCCATGACGCCGACAAGCAGCACCAGGCCGATCTGGCTGTAGATGTTCAGGCTGGAACCGGTGACGATCAAAGCGAAGACGGCGCAGGCAAGGCCGAGCGGCACCGTCGACATGATGATCACCGAGGAGAGCACGCTTTCGAACTGGGCGGCGAGGACCAGGAAGATGATGACGATGGCGAAGCCGAAGGTCAGCGCCATGCCGTTCGAATTCTCTTCCAAAGTCGCGGCTTCCGCGAGCGGCAGCAGACGCGCGCCGGGCGGCAAGATCGGCTCGGCGAGCGCAGTCACCTGTTTCACCGCATCGCCGAGCGACATGCCGTTCTTGAGACCGGCGGTAATCGCGATAGAGGCGAGCTGCTGCTCGCGGTTCAGCTGCGGCGCGACCGAACCTTCCTTCATCGAGGCGATCACCGACATCGGCACGATCTTGCCGTCGCCGGTTTTCAGGAACACGTTTTCGAGATCCGTGGGGTCGTCGATCGGCCGCGTAGTCGAAGTCAAAAGCACGGGATAGGATTCACCGTCGACGAAGACGTCGACCACCGAACGCCCTTCGAGCAGCGACTGGATCGCCGTCGAAAGTCCGGTGATGTCGATGCCGAGATCCGAGGCGCGCTCGCGGTCGATCGCCACCGATACCTGCGCCTGGCTGGGCTCGTTGGTCAGCCGCGGCGTATCATATTGGCCGGTGGCGTCGAGCGCCTGCACCAGCTTGGCAGCCGCCGCCGTCAGCGCCTCATGATCGTTGCCGACAAGCGCCATCTGGACGCCGCTGCCGGCGCCGCGGATGCGCAGACTGTTGGAAGAGATGGCGTTGCCGCGCAGCGCCGGCACCTTCGCCGCCGCCTGGTTGATGTCGCCGACGATCTCCGCCTGCGTCCTCTGCCGCTCTCCCCAGGGAGCGAGCGTCAGCACCATGAAGCCGCTGTTCAGCGAACCGCCCTGGCCGGAGATCGAGAAGACGTTGCGGACGTCGCCGCTGTCGACCAGCGGCTGCAGATATTCCTCGACGCGCTGCATCTTGTCGCGGGTATATTCGAGGCTCGATCCCTGCGGCGTCGTCAGCCGCATCATCACCATCGATCGGTCCTCTTCCGGCGTCAGCTCGCTTTTGACCGTCGAGAAGGCGACGAGCGCGGCACCGGCGAAGATCACCGAAAAGAGGATAACGACGAATGGCGCGTTGAGGCAGCCGTGCAGCGCCCATTTGTAGAGGCTGGCGAAAGCCCCGCCGACGCGGCCGAGCGCACCGTGATCCTCGATCATCGGCTTCGTCAGCATGCGCGAAGCGAGCATCGGGCACAATGTCAGCGCCACGATCGACGACAGCCCGACCGAAAAGGCGAGCACGAAGCCGAATTCACGGAAGAGACCGCCGACCTGCCCCGGCAGGAAGGAGAGCGGGATGAAAACGGCCGCCAGCGTCGCGGTCGTGGCGATGACGGCGAAGAACACCTCGCGCGTGCCGAGCACGGCGGCCGCGCGCGGTCCCATGCCCTCGGCGCGCCGGCGCACGATGTTTTCGAGCACCACGATCGCGTCGTCGACGACGAGGCCGGTGGCCAGCACGATGGCGAGCAGCGTCAGAATGTTGATCGAGAAGCCGACCAGATAGATGGCAGCCAATGTCCCGATTAGCGCCACCGGCATGCTGACCGCCGGGATCAGTGTCGCCCGCCAGTCGCGCAGGAAGAGATAGATGACGGCGGTGACGATGACGGCGGCGAGCACCAGCGCCAGCACCACCTCATGGATTGCGCCTTGAATGAAGACGGCATCGTCGCTGGTGATGGCGATGGTCGTTCCCTCGGGCAGCGTCTTCGACAGCTGCTCGACGGCGGCCTTGATGCCGGTCGAGATATTCAGCGTATTCGACTGCGCCTGGCGGATGATGCCGAGGCCGATACCGGGCTTGCCGTTCGAGCGCAGCGCCGTTTCGCCGTCGCGCGGCCCGAGCGTCACCGTGGCGACGTCGCCGAGCCGGACGCGGTCCTGCAACATCACATTGGAGAAATCCGCCGGCGTCTGCAGGTTGGCAGTGGCGCGCACGACGATATCCTGCGTCGTGCTCTTCAGCGAACCGGCCGGAACGTCGAGCGCGGCATTGTCGAGCGCCTTGGTCAAGTCGCCGATGGTGAGCCCGCGGCTGGCGAGCGCGCCCTGGTCGACATCGACGCGGAAGACCTTCTCTTGGTCGCCATATTCCTCGACGTCGGCGACGCCATCGACGGAGGCGAGGCGATCGATCACCTCGTTCTCGACGAGCTGCGTCAGGTCGTCCATGTTGAGCTTGGTGGAGGTGACGGCAAGGCGCATGATCGCCGACGAATCCGAATCCGCCTTGACGATCTGCGGCGCATCCGCCTCGTCGGGCAGGTTCTGGGTGATGCGGCCGATCGCATCGCGCACGTCGTTGGCGGCGACCGCGAGATCGATCGCATCGGAGAATTCGAGCGTCACCCGGCTCTGGCCGAAGGAAGAGGTCGAGGAGATCGACTTCAGGCCGCTGACGCGAGCGACCGCGCCTTCGATCACCTTGGTCAGTTCCTGGTCGATCGTCTGCGGCGAAGCGCCGTCGAAAGTGGTGCGCACGGTGACGACGGGACGGTCGACATCAGGCAGCTCCCGCACCTCGACACCGACATAGGCCGCAAGACCGGCGACGACCATCAGCGTGTTGAACACCAGCGCCAGGATCGGCCGGCGAACGAAAAGCGCGGTGAAGCTCTGCTTGCCCGACGCTCGGTCCTGAGGCAGTTCGGTCACGCTCATTGGGTCGCGACCTCCCCGTTCGCGGCGACATCGGCACTGACACGCACCGCCCCGCCCTCACGCACGCGCTGCAGGCCCTGCGTCACGATCTTGTCGCCGTCCTTGAGGTCGGCTTTGACGAGAATGAAATCGGGATTGCGCTGCACGATGCTCACCCGCACCTTGTGCGACTTGTCGTCAGTCACCTGCCACACGAAGGATCCTTGCGAATCCCACTGCACGGACTGCGGATCGACCGCCGGATATTTGTCGCCGGGGAATTTCATGCTGACGCCGAAGGACATGCCGGCGCGCAGCTCGTCGGAAGAGTTGTCAATCCGGGCGCGCAGGCGCAGCGTGCGGCTTGCCGCGTCGATACGGTTGTCGACCGCCTCGATCACGCCCGAAAACACCTGCCCGGGCTTTGCCACCGACATCGCCTCCACCGGCTGGTCGACCGCAACCGTATTGGAAAAACGCTCCGGCACCCAGAAGTCGACGAGGATTTCCGAACGATCGTCCAGGGTGACGATCGGCGTTGATGTCGTGACATTGTCGCCGATATTGACCGGCACGATGCCGACAATGCCGTCGATCGGCGCCGTGATGTTGCGCCGGGCGAGATTGAGCTCGGCGGCCTGCAGCTGCAGCCGCGCGCCCTGCTCGGCGATCTCGGAATCGAAGACGTCCATGCGCGACACGCTGGACTTGATGTTGTGGTAGAGATTGGACTTCTCGACCGCCGCCTTCAGCGCCACATCCGCCTGGCCGCGCGCGATCACCTGCTCCTCGCTGTCGAGCTTGGCGAGTACCTGCCCGGCCTTCACCCTGTCGCCGGATTTGATGAGGATTTCGCGGATCGTTCCCGTGGCCTGCGGCGTCACCGCGACGGAACGGATCGCATCGCCTGTACCGATGGCGTTCAGCCGGTCGTTGACGACGCCTTGAACGACGGCCTGCGTCGCGACAAGAACGACGCTGTTGCGCCCGCCGCCGCTGCGGCGGTTCTGTCCCTGCCCTTGGCCGCGCTGCTGCCCCTGCGCCCCGGCGGAAGCACCGGCATCGGCTGTTTCAGGAGCTTTAGGTGCAATCATGGAAACGAGGCTATCCGGAATGCCTGCATCGCGCATCTTATCGCCGGCACCGGGCGCAAAGAAAACCCACGCGGCAAAACCGGCAATGATGACGATGAGCGAAAGTATAAACTGCTTCCAAAAGGCCATTCACGTCTCCGGAGGGACTCGAGGTTGGACCAGGGTCGGTCGAAAGAGGCGCTGCGGGATCAAGCTTCCCATCTGATGCGACAATATCGCGCGTTTACAGCTTACCGACAAGCATAAGCGGCCGGCATTACCGATTTGTAATATCAGCGAAGAATGGAAATAATCCGGGCGCTCACTTTTGCTTGAATGGAGCTCGCAAAGGTCTTCGATGCTGCCGGTCTATGGACGAAGATCGCTCAAAACCCATAAAAACTGAGGGGCGGAACTCTATCGGCGTATCGCCCATCGCAGGCCGACCATCGCTGCGATCCCCAGTATTGGCCAAACCGCCCAGAAGGTTCCACTCCAGGTGAGAGCGTTGATGCCGATAATGCCGAGCGCCGTGATCGCGAGTGTCACCATCCTGCGGTCGAAAAGCGCCTGGTCACGAGTCCAGGCAAGCGCTGCAATGATGACGAGCGCAAGCAGCGGGAAGCGAGCCCAGAAAACTCCGTGCCATGTGAGGAGATTGATGCCGACGAGTACGGCGGCGATGACGCCGAGCACGCTGAACAGCCTTCGGCCGTAGCCGGCAGCCGGTCTTGCCTCGGCCGTGACCGGAGCTGCCGGCTGGGGCCGAACAGAGGCGGGTCGTTCCGCAGGCTGCGCCTCCTCGCCTCCGTCGCCGATCCTGACCGCATAGCTCGGCACGCCCTCGTCGACGTTCTTCACCGTCAGCGGCCCGAGAAACTCGAAACCAACAGCTACCTTGTTGCGCACCTGATCGTAAACTGTGCTCGATATCACGATGCCGCCGGGGGCGGCCGAGGCCTGCAGCCGCGCGGCGATATTGACACCGTCGCCATAGATGTCACCGCCCTCGACGATGACGTCGCCGAGATTGATGCCGATGCGGAAAAGCATGCGCCCGTCGCTTGGACGGCGGGCATTGAAGCCGGCAAGTTCGTTCTGGGTATCGACGGCGGCGCGCACGGCTTCGACGACACTCGGGAACTCGGCGATCAACCCGTCGCCCCAGGTGTTGACGACACGGCCGCCATGGCTTTCGATCAGGTGTCCCATCGCCTCGCGGCAGCGCTTCAGCGTCGCAAGCGTCCCTTCCTCGTCGGCCCCCATCAGCCGTGTATAGTCCTGCACGTCAGCACAGAAGATCGTCGTCAGCTTCCGCCGCGTTTCACTCATGGTCACTCGCCTTTGCTATCGGCCCCGAAAGGTCGCTGCAAAGGTGGAATTGGGTTGAATGGGGACCAATATGAACGATTGCAGCGGCGGTAAATTACGCAGCCTTTGTATTTGTTGCCATCAATAATTGCCGATCGCCACCGGATGCGGGCAAAAGGATGGACGCATACGACGCGCTTAAGCCCGCGCGCCGAAAAAAATCGATCATTGAACAATCTTGCGCGGGCTCGCCGCATGTTCCTTCGCCACGGTGCTCGAGCCGTCGATTTCCTGAAGCAACACGTCGTAGCCCCAAAGATCGGCGAGATGTTGCAGGACGAGCTTCGTGTCACCTTCCTGCAGATAGCAGCCGTTCATGACGATATGCTGCAGCAACAGGCGGCGGTCGCCGGCGAGATCGACATCGACGATATCGATGGCCGGATCGGTCCAGCCGATATCGTATTCGCGGGAGAGCTGGCGGCGAATGCGCAAATAACCGCGCTCATTGTGAATTGCCGAAACCAGCACACCTTCGGTCTGTTCCGGGTCGTCGTAGAGATGGAACAGCCGCAACCGCCGGATCAGGTTCGGGCTTAGGAACTGGCTGATGAAACTTTCGTCCCGGTAATTTGCCCAAACGTCGCGCAGAACCCCCATCGCGTCGCCTCGTCCCGCAATATCGGGAAACCATGCCCGGTCCTCTTCCGTCGGTTTCGTGACGATCCTCTCGATGTCCTGCATCATCGCAAAACCAAGCGCATAGGGATTGAAGCCCGAGAACCGCCGATCGTCGTAGTTTGGCTGGAAGACGACATTGGCGTGGGACTTCAGGAATTCGAGGAAGTTCCCGTCGCTGATCTGCCCCCGCTCGTGAAGCCGGTTCATGATCTGATAATGGACAAAGGTGGCGGTTCCCTCATTCATCACCTTGGTCTGCCGCTGGGGATGGAAATATTGAGCGACGTGGCGGACGATGCGAAGGATCTCGCGCTGCCACGGCTGCAGTCGCGGCGCGGATTTCTCGAGAAAATAGAGGATGTTATCCTGCGGAAGGCCGAGCGCGGCGCGCCGCTTTTCCAAGCCTATATCACCCGCCTTCTTCGCCTTGCCGACGGGAACCGTGCGCCACAGGTCGTTGAACATCTGCTCCTCGTGGGCGCGACGCTCCTGTTCCCGCTTCTCCTCCTGGCGAAGGTCGATGGTGGTCTTGCCGGCATACCGATGCACTCCATGCGACATCAGCGCATGCGCCGCATCGAGCGTTCTTTCGACAGCCGTCTCGCCGTAACGCTCTTCGCAGCGGGTGATATAACCCTTGGCGAAATCAAGGTAATCGAGAATTCCCTCGGCATCGGTCCAGAGCTTGAAGAGATAATTGTTCTTGAAGAAGTGATTATGGCCGAAGGCCGCATGGGCGATGACGAGCGTCTGCATCGTCGCCGTGTTTTCCTCCATCAGATAGGAGATGCAGGGAGAGCTGTTGATGACGATCTCGTAGGCAAGGTCGCGCATCCCGCGGCGGTAGAAGGTTTCATGGTGCGCAAAGTGTTTTCCGAAGGACCAATGGCGGTAAAACAGCGGCATGCCGGTCGAGGAATAGGCATCCAGCATCTGCTCCGAGGTGATGACTTCGATCTGGTTCGGATAGACATCGAGACCGAGCTCGCCGAGCGCGATTTCCTCGCACGCATCGTGGACGCGCTGCAGCGTTGCAAAGTCCCAGTCGGCTCCTTCGAACAAGAGCCGCTCTCTTGGCCTCACCGTCATGGTCATGGCGTCACCTTCGACTGTGCCTCACGTTTCTGGAAGAGATCGTGGAAAACAGGGAATATTTCGCTTCGCCGGCAGACCTTGCGCATCGAAAGCGGCAGCGGTTCGGAACGGATCCCGTCATAGAGCATCCAGAGGGGCGATCGCGATACCGAGGAATCGCCGCCTTCCTCGCCGACCTCGATATAGGCGAAATACTGGCACAGCGGCAAAATCTCGCGCAGCAATTGCCCGGTCAGATTTCCATCCGAATGGGCGTTGTCGCCGTCCGAGGCCTGGGCGCCATAGATATTCCACTCCGCCGGATCGAAACGCGCCGCGATGATCGCCCGCATGGCGGCAAGCGCGCTCGACACCAGCGTGCCGCCCGTCGCCGGACCGTAGAAGAAGGTTTCCTCGTCGACCTCCTCTGCCCTGTCAGTATGGCGGATGAAGACGATTTCCACTTTCTTGTAGCGTTTCGACAGAAAAAGGTAGAGCAGCAGGTAGAATCGCTTCGCAAGGTCCTTCATGTGCTCCGACATCGAGCCCGAGACGTCCATCAGGCAGAACATCACCGCTTTGGCGACAGGTTTCGGCTCGTTTTCGAAGCGGCGATAGCGCACGTCGAGCGGATCGATATAGGGAATGCGCCGGCTTTTTTCCGTCAGGGATTTGAGTTTTGCCTCAAGCGCCAGGCGACTCTCGTCGTCCTCGCATTCCTCGATCTGCCGCTGCAGGGCCTCGATTTCTTCGCGGCGCGGGCGGCCAAGCGCAACGCGGCGCATCATCGCCAGCTTCGTGGTGCGGCCGACGGCAATGTTGGCGGGGGATCCCGATACGGAATAACCGGCCCGGAACGGAGTTTCCTCCTCCGTTTCGGCTAGACGCCGCTTGGCAAGGTCTGGCAATTCAAGGTCATCGAGGAACACATCGAGGAATTCCTCCCGCGTCAGCACGAAGCGGAAACCGTCCTCACCGTCGCCCTCGCCTGCATCTTTTGGTTTTCCACCCTTCCCACCCGGCGGCCGCGGTATGATGTCCCCTTCGACGAAGGCCCGGTTCCCGGGCAGGATGTGGTCGGCGATGCCGCCTTCGCCCCGTCGAAAGCTTGGTTCGGCCATTCCATCGATCGGCAGGCTGATCTCCCCGCCGTCGAGCACGTCTCGAATGTTTCGATTTTGCAGCGAACGTTTCACCGCCTGCTGCACGGCTCCCTTCATGCGTCGAAGGAACCGCTGACGATTTTCCAGACTTTTACCGCGCGGATTTAGCCGCCGGTCGACAATGTGCATAATGGCTCCGCATTAACTTGCCTGTTTGACGCGCATGTACCATTCGACGAGGCGCCGAACCTGCCGTTCCGTGTAACCTCGCGCGGCCATGCGCGAGACGAATTCGCTATGCTTCTTTTCTGTTTCCGAATCCTTCTTCGACCCGAAGGAAATAACCGGCAAGAGATCTTCGACCTGCGAGAACATACGCTTCTCGATGACTTCCCGGATTTTCTCGTAGCTCGTCCATGACGGATTTTTTCCGCCATTGGCTGCCCGCGATCTCAGCGAGAACTTGACGATTTCGTTGCGGAAATCCTTCGGATTGGCGATTCCCGCCGGCTTTTCGATCTTCGTCAGCTCCTGGTTGAGGAGCTCGCGGTCGAGAAGCTGACCAGTATCGGGATCCTTGAAGTCCACATCTTCGATCCAGGCGTCGGCATAATCTACATAACGGTCGAACAGATTCTGTCCGTAGTCCGAATAGGATTCAAGATAGGCCTTCTGAATCTCGTTGCCAATGAACTCTGCGTAGCGTGGCGCAAGATCGGCCTTGATGAATTCCAGATAGCGCTTCTCGACGTCGTCGGAAAACTGCTCGCGACGGATCGCCTGTTCCAGCACATACATCAGATGGACGGGATCGGCGCCGATATCCGTGGTGTCGTGATTGAAGGTGGAGGCGAGCACTTTGAAGGCGAAGCGGGTCGATATCCCGTCCATGCCTTCGTCGATGCCGGCAGCATCCCGGTATTCCTGGACACTGCGGGCGCGCGGATCGCTTTCCTTCAGGCTCTCCCCGTCATAGGTGCGCATCTTCGAGAAGAAGGTCGAATTCTCGTGTTTGCGCAGGCGCGAGAGGACGGAGAAACGCGCCAGCATTTCGAGCGTTGCCGGGGCGCATGGTGCATCCACCAGTTCCGATCCCTCGATCAGCTTTTCGTAGATCTTCTGTTCCTCTGTCACCCTCAGGCAATAGGGCACCTTGATCACGCAGATGCGGTCGATGAAGGCCTCATTGTTCTTGTTGGCCTTGAAGGTCTGCCACTCCGCCTCGTTCGAATGCGCAAGGACGATGCCGGAGAAAGGTATGGCGCCGATATTCTCGGAGCCGATATAATTGCCCTCCTGCGTTGCCGTCAGCAGCGGATGCAGCATCTTGATCGGCGCCTTGAACATCTCGACGAATTCGAGCACGCCCTGATTGGCGCGGTTCAGTCCGCCCGAATAGCTGTAGGCGTCCGGATCGTTCTGAGAATAGGTTTCCAGCTTGCGGATATCCACCTTGCCGACCAACGAGGAGATGTCCTGGTTGTTCTCATCTCCAGGCTCGGTCTTGGCAATTGCGATCTGGCGCAATCGCGAGGGTTGTATCCTGACGACGCGGAATCGGGAAATGTCGCCTCCGAAGTCGTCGAGCCGCTTCAGGCACCACGGGCTCATCAATCCGTTCAGACGCCGCAGCGGGATCCCATACTGCTCCTGCAGGAGCGAACCCATCGTCTCCGGGTCGAAGAGGTTGAGCGGGCTTTCGAACACGGGGCTGATCTCGTCACCGGCCTTCAGCACGTAGATCGGATGAACCTCCATCAACTGCTTCAGCCGCTCCGCCAGCGACGACTTGCCGCCGCCGACCGGACCGAGCAGATAAAGAATCTGCTTGCGCTCCTCGAGCCCCTGCGCCGCATGCCGAAAGAAGGAGACGATGCGTTCGATTGTCTCTTCCATGCCGTGAAAGCCCGCAAAGGCGGGATAAACCCGGATGGTCCTGTTCATGAAGATTCTGCCGAGGCGCGCGTCCTTGGCGGTATCCACCATCTGCGGTTCGCCTATTGCAGCGAGCAGACGCTCGGTCGCGTTGGCATAGGCGATCGGCTCGGTTTTGCAGAGATCGAGATATTCAGAAACCGACATGTCGCTTTCGCGGCGCGCTTCATAACTGCGTGTGAACGCATCGAATACGGATTCACTCAGCATGGGACCTCCATTAAGGTTATGCCGCAGGCTCTAAGCCGTATAACCATCGAGATGGCCACGGCGTTCCTAAGAATCAATAGTTTCGTAGGTATATTCGACGCTCACCGGCCGTTTGTAGCAATGCACAAAATTGTGCATGCACCGGTAATTTTTTTACTCCGCGAAACTGTTTCCCATTGTAGTTGAGAAAAGGGTCATCGCGATATCAGCACATTTAGCGACGTGACATGAATGTCAAAAAGGTGTGCAATGGCGCCCGTGATTCGAGCCGTGGGAAATCGGCGATCGGCCGACGGTGAGAGCAAGCCGGCTCTGACAGCGGGGCAGCCAGCGCGCTCCCGCAGCATGGAACCGGACGAATGTCACCACCCGCCCGGTATATTCCGAATCATCGCTTCCCGGCACTTTTAGCCGTTGAACGCCTTCTCCAGCGCAACCACATCGATCTTGACCATGCCGAGCATGACTTCGGTGACGCGCCTTGCCCGCTCGCGATCTTCGTCGGCGATCATCTCGGAGAGAGCGCGCGGGACGATCTGCCAGGAAAGACCCCAGCGGTCCTTCAGCCAGCCGCAGGCCTCCGGCGTGCCGCCATTGGCGAGGAAGGCATCCCATATCCGATCGATCTCCGCCTGGCTTTCCAGAAGGATCGCGATCGAAAAGGAATGGTTGAAGCTGTCGAGCGGACCGGCCTTCATCGCCAGGAAGGCTTGGTCGCCAAGCGTGAACTCGATCAGTTCGACGCTGCCGGGAGGGCCGCTCGGCGTTTCCGCCGGAAGTATGGTGGTGCGGCCGATCCTGGAATCCGGAATGATCGACACGTAGAATTCGACGGCTTCGCGTGCCTGCTCCGCGAACCAGAGATTTGAAATGACCTTGGGCATGGACAGCCTCCTTGTTGGCGAGTATCCCGGACTTCTGTCCGATGCTTCGAGGACGTCTGGTCGACGCCGGTTCCGACAGGCTGCGATCGGATTTTTTTCGCCGCCCACACCCCCGCAATAGCGGCGGTTCGGGAATGAAAGCGGAACATCTTTTCTGGCCTTTCCTTCCCGAATCACTACATTACGCGCCATGAGCAATAGTTTCGACGATATTCCCTTCTTCGACGAGGAGCCGGGCGAAGTGGCGCGTAAGCCGCAGCCGTCTGTCGCAACTGCCGGAAGGCCGGCCGCCGGCGGCGGCATCGCCGCCCGCGCCATGGCGGCGCGTGACGGCGGCAAGCGGCCGGATTATCTCGCCGGATTGAACCCGGAACAGACCGAAGCCGTCGAAACGCTGGAAGGCCCCGTCCTCGTGCTCGCCGGCGCCGGCACCGGAAAGACGCGCGTGCTGACGACCCGCATCGCCCATATCCTCAATACCGGCCGCGCCTTCCCTTCGCAGATCCTGGCCGTCACCTTTACCAACAAGGCCGCGCGCGAGATGAAGGAGCGCATCGCCCTGCTCGTCGGCGGCGCCGTCGAAGGCATGCCCTGGCTCGGCACCTTCCACTCGATCGGCGTCAAGCTCCTGCGCCGCCATGGCGAACTCGTCGGCCTGAGCTCCGGTTTCACCATTCTCGACACCGACGATGTCGTGCGCCTGATCAAGCAGCTGATCCAGGCCGAAGGCCTCGACGACAAGCGCTGGCCGGCCAAGCAATTCGCCGGCATGATCGACACCTGGAAGAACAAGGGCCTCGGCCCCGCCGATATCCCCGAGGGCGATGCCCGCGCCTTCGCCAACGGCCGTGGGCGCGATCTCTATTTCGCCTATCAGGCGCGCCTGACGACGCTGAACGCTTGCGATTTCGGCGACCTGCTGATGCATCCGATCGCGATCTTCCGCAAGAATCCGGATCTCCTGAAGGAATATCACGGCCGCTTCCGCTATATCCTCGTCGACGAATATCAGGATACCAACACCGCCCAATATATGTGGCTGAGGCTTCTTGCCCAGCGCGCCAAGGGCGAGCCGCAGAATGTCTGCTGCGTCGGTGACGACGACCAGTCGATCTATGGGTGGCGCGGCGCGGAGGTCGACAATATTCTTCGCTTCGAGAAGGATTTCCCCGGCGCCAAAGTCATCAAGCTGGAGCGCAACTACCGTTCGACCGAACATATCCTCGGCGCGGCCGCCCACCTGATCGCCCACAATGAAGGCCGCCTGGGCAAGACGTTGTTCACCGACCGCGCCGATCCCGACGACGTCAAGGTCCAGGTCCACGCCTCCTGGGATTCGGAAGAGGAAGCCCGTGCCATCGGCGAGGAGATCGAGCAACTCCAGCGCAACAAACATCTGCTGAACGACATGGCGATCCTCGTGCGTGCCTCCTTCCAAATGCGCGAATTCGAAGACCGCTTCGTCACCCTCGGCCTCAATTACCGCGTCATCGGCGGCCCGCGCTTCTATGAGCGCCTCGAAATCCGCGATGCCCTGGCCTATTTCCGCCTGGTGGCGCAGCCGGCCGACGACCTCGCCTTCGAACGTATCATCAACACGCCGAAGCGCGGCCTCGGCGACACGACGGTGCGCGCGCTGCACGATTATGCGCGCGCCCGCGACATCCCGATGCTGGCGGCCGCCGCCGACATCATCGAGACGGACGAACTGAAGCCGAAGGCGCGAAAAGCCCTCTTCGACGTGATTCAATCTTTCCGCCGGTGGCAGGAACTGCTTGAAAACACGCCACATACCGAACTTGCCGAGCAGATCCTCGAAGAGTCCGGCTATACCGACATGTGGAAGAACGACAAGAGCGCCGAAGCTCCGGGCCGCTTGGAAAACTTGAAGGAACTCATCCGCTCGATGGAAAGCTTCGAGTCGATGCGCGGCTTCCTCGAGCACGTTTCCCTCGTCATGGATGCCGAGACCAACGAGAACCTCGACGCAGTCTCGATCATGACGCTGCATTCGGCCAAGGGCCTGGAATTCAACACCGTTTTCCTGCCCGGCTGGGAGGAAGGCCTTTTTCCGCATCAGCGCTCGCTCGATGAAAGCGGCCGCGCCGGCCTGGAGGAGGAACGCCGCCTCGCCTATGTCGGCATCACCCGCGCCAAACGCCGCTGCCACATCTGGTTCGTCTCCAACCGCCGCATCCACGGTCTCTGGCAATCGACCCTGCCCTCGCGTTTCCTGGACGAACTGCCGGAGACCCATGTCGAGGTCGCCGAGATGGAACAGAGCTACGGCGGTTACGGCCGCGGCGGCTACGGCCAGTCCCGCTTCGACAAGGCCGAACCCTTCGCCAATTCCTATTCGACTCCCGGCTGGAAGCGCGCCCAAGCCAACAAGACCGATGCTACCCGCGACAATTGGGGCACCCGCTCCGGCCACGCCGTCGAACGCATCGGTTACGGCGAAAGCGGCCCGAAGGGGCGCATGATAGACGGCGAACTGGTGGCGAAATCGACATCGTCGGAACCATCGCGCTTCACTCTCGGCGACCGCGTATTCCACTTGAAGTTCGGCAACGGCAACATCACCGGCATCGAAGGCAACAAGCTGACGATCGATTTCGATCGCGCCGGCCAGAAGCGGGTGCTGGACGGGTTCGTCGAGCGCGTGTGATTTTGCGGTTATACCGCGTGGGAACCCTTACCCGAACATCCGCATACTGCTGAGCCCGAGAATATCGTTCAGCAGGGCGATCCCCATTCCGGCGGCGACGATCGACAGCCCGATCAGGAACAGTCGCCGAGCCCGGTCGTATTTTGCGGCGAGCAGGGAGTCGCGCGCGAGCAGATCGGCAAACACCTTCACCTGAACGGCGATACCGACAGTCAGGAACGACATCGGCAGCAGATCGATGCGGCTCCAGTCATTGGGATTGGAGACCCAGAGACTGATGAAATTGAGGGAGAAACCAAGAATGATCCCGGTCGCCGTCAGCGAGCCATTGCGGAATGTCGCATCGATCTTTTCATCTGCTTGAGGATCGGACATGGCTTCAATCTCGATTTGCTGATGAGCCAAGAAAGGCAGAAATCGCGGCGGCGGGCAAGGTTGAGCGGACGTTGCCGTCGAAGAAGGCGCTGCAGCGCCTCAGCCGGCAAACCGATGAAGGCTGACACGGGAAAAATGAGGCTCTGCCGGGGAGATCCCGCAGTGTAAAACCTTCGCCTTCCCGCCGTTTCGAGAGGAGAGTCACTGCGATCAAATATCCATGGTTGCATTAGCGTATGCTTTTTCGACCAGCCACTACCGGAGGTACTAGAATTAACACTTGCGCACCCGCGCTGGGAAATCCACTAGTGGTGTGTTCGGTGCATTTGGCATTTGCATTGCAATAACGCGAAGGGATTGGCCTTGATGAAAGCGCTGCTGCTCGTCGATATCCAGAACGGCTTTTGTCCGGGCGGCAATCTGCCGGTGCCGGACGGCGACAAGGTGGTTCCCGTCGCAAACCGGCTGATCGACAGCGGCAGATACGATCTGATCGTCGCCTCGCAGGACTGGCATCCGCCCGGCCACGGCAGCTTCGCCTCCGCCCATCCGGGTGCCACCCCCTTCGAGATGGGCGAATTGGCCGGCAAGCCACAGATGATGTGGCCCGACCACTGTATCCAGGGTACGCCCGACGCCGAACTGCATCCGGAACTGAAGTCCGAAGAGATCGACCTGATCCAGCAGAAGGGCGAGGATCCCAGAATCGACAGCTATTCGGCGTTCCGCGACAATGACCGGGATGCTTCGACCGGTCTTTCCAATTTTCTCCAGGAACAGGGTGTCACCGATCTCGACGTCTGCGGGCTGGCGACCGATTACTGTGTCAAGTTCTCGGCGCTCGACGCGCTCGAGATGATGCCTGGTGTGCGCGTGCGCTTCATCGAGGATGCCAGTCGCGGCATTACCCCCGAAGGTGTTGCCGCCGCCATCGATGAGATGCGGGCGCATGGCATCGCTGTGATTAAAAGCGCAGATGCCTTGCACCAATGAGCTTGCGATCGCCGGCTATTTCAGCAAATAGGCGTCGAATGTCTCATCGCTGCCGGCAACGGGGCCGAAGCGCTTGACGAGGGTCGTCTCGCTCCGGAATGCCGAAATGTCCTCTGGCATCAGGGATAGCAGCCAATTGTAACTTTCGCGCAATGAGACCGGTGCGGCAATCCGGTCAAGCCGCTGTGAGAGAAGAACGACGACGGGAGCATGCTCGCTCTGCTGCAGTTGCCGCGCCGTCTGCAGAATGTCGGCAAGGCTGAGAGACAGCCGCGCTTTGCTGGTATAGTGCACAATGGCACCGAACCGTTCCTCCCTTAGAAGATAGGTGCGATTGGAGATGTAATAGGGCAAGGCTTCCACGAGATAATCGGGGTCCGCCATGATGATCGCATCCTTGAGATCAGGACGAGATTGAATGAACGAGCCGAGATCCCGGGCTCGGCTGAGCGGCATGTCGGTGAAAAGGAATTGATGGACCCTCTCGATGCCGGAAGCGACCTGCAGCGCGAGCAATATTATGAAGCACAGACGCCCGATCTTCACGCCGACGCCGGCAGTTTCGGTGCCGGCGACATCGGCGGGGCCGGCCCGAGGCGGCTGGGTCAAAGCGGTGATTGCGATCATGAAGACCAGCCACAGCGCCTGATGTCTGTAGCTACCTGGGTAAACGAGCGTAAAAAGCAGGGAAAGCCCGAGGAGAACCAGTGCTGCTGCGAACATCGCCGGTCGCCGGTTCGCCAGCCCCAACAGGCTGCCATAGATGAGCACAGCCATGAGCAACGCGAATATCCGGGCGAACAATGGATCAGCCACGACCAGTTCAAGGATCCGGTCGGGGTAGAACGCCATGAAATAGGAACTGGCCGCGGTAAAGGCAGAAAGGACAAACAAAGCGAAATTCTTGCCCGCAAGATCGTTCTGCCCCGCATCATTGAAGGTCGGATAGACCGTCATGACGCAGAGAACAATGCCGACGGCGGCAATGGCAGCGGCTGTCACTAGGGCCCGATATGCGCTCAAAGGGGGTCTTGGCCGCGCCAGAACCAGATCGAAAAACCAATAGGCGAGGAAACCGCCGACGAGGACCACCGAATGGACATTGGTATTGGCCAGCAAGGCGAACAGCAGGCCAAGCAATATCCCATTGCGGAGGCCTTTCTCCCAATTCAGGACGATAAGGAAGACCACCAGCATGCTGATGCCGTAATTTCGCGACATTGCGGCGTAGTCGAAAACCGAAAAGCTGCAGAACAGCGACAGCAGCATGATGCGAAGGGGCAGTTTCAGCCGGAAAACAAGGAGGTAGGCCGAGACCGTCGCGACCGTCAGCGCGACGATCTTCAGGACGACGGGTGAGCCGACCACGACATGAGCGGCGCGCAGCAGGATATACCAGAGAGCAGGATGACCTTCGCCATGCATCTGGCGAAGCATATCGATGAAACTTTCGCCCTGAAGAGCGAGCGACAAGGCGCGAACCTCGTCACGCCATACCGCTTCGAACCAGCAAAGCGCAGACGCTAGCGCAAACCACAGCAGAAAGATCGACGCTTTGCGAAGCACGGTTGATCGGCGTTCATCGATATCAGAGACAATCACAGCCAATTGACACAACCCGGTGACGGAAAATGTCGCGACGATACCGGTGTCCCGATAATTTGGTGTTAAAAACGTTCGGTCCGATTGAGCTTTGGGGCGCTTCTCCGCCGTCGCGAGTGCCACCGTCGAGCGCCGACGGCGGCGGCTGCGATGGCACAAAAATTTCCCCGTCCATGTCGGCTGAACCCAGCTTGGTCCGTTCTTGGTTCTGAACACAACAACCATGGGAGATGAGAATGAGAAAGCTTGTGACCGCAGCCTTCATAAGCCTGGACGGCGTCATGCAGGCGCCGGGCGCGCCGCAGGAGGATCCGACCGGCGGCTTCAGCCTTGGCGGCTGGACCGTCAATTACTGGGACGAGCCGATGGGCCAGTTCATGGGCGGGATCTTCAGCAATCCCTTCGCATTGCTGCTTGGCCGCAAGACCTACGAGATCTTCGCAGCCCACTGGCCCTTCGTCGGCCAAGACGACCCGATTGGAAAGGTCTTCAATGCCGCGACCAAATATGTCGCGACCACCTCCACCCAGCCGCTCGCCTGGGAAAATTCCGTCGCGCTTCATGGCGACGCTGCGGCCGAAATCGCCCGGTTGAAGCAGGAGGATGGCCCAGATCTTCTAACGCAGGGCAGCAGTGGCCTGCTGCAGACCTTGCTGGCGCACGACCTGATCGACGAACTCCGGCTTCTGACCTTCCCGCTTATTCTTGGCCCCGGCAAGCGCCTGTTCGCCGATGGCGCTAAACCGCAGGCGCTGAAGCTCACGGCAAATGCAGTATCCACGACCGGTGTCATCATGAGCGTCTACGAGCGTGCGGGCGAGGTCAAAACCGGCACCTTTGGAATGCAGGAACCTTCGCAAGCCGAAATCGCCCGCCGGGAGCGAATGAACCGCGAGGGCTAAACGCCGCTACCCGTTTACGGCCCAACGCTCTTGTTCTTCTCGTCGCGCTCCATGAGATAGATGTCCTCCGCCAGGTCCTCCATCTTTCGCAGAAGGGCTGCGTGTGCATCGCGAAGGCCTTGATTGTAATAATGGGCACCGATCTCCTCGGCGAAAAAGTCGAGCAGGAACTCGGCCGGCAGCGCGCCGATCGGCTGGTCGAGCTCCGTCTCGAAATAGCGGCGAATACTGGAAACGATGATCGCCTTCGCCTCCTTCGAAAATTCAATCTTCTTCATGGGAGTCCCTTCGGCCGGATGCAGTCAGGCTTTGATGCTTCAGCGAAATCGATTGGTCAATCAACGAAATTCAATTGCCGCGGAAGACCATAGCCCATAAGGAAAACCTGAATTTCCAACAGGACACCCACATGAATCGCGCCGACTTTGTTGAAGGTTTGCGGGGCGGCTCGGCCGTTGCGCTGGCATCGGCGCCCTTCGGCGCGCTGTTCGGAGCGCTGGCGGTTGAAAACGGCATGTCGCTTTCCGAGGCCGCCTTCATGAGCGCCACGGTCTATGCCGGTGCCAGCCAGATGGTCGGCATCGAACTCTTCGGCCACAAGGTCCATGCCTGGCTGATCGTGCTGTCGATCCTCGCCGTCAATTTCCGCCACGTGCTCTATTCCGCGGCCTTAGCGGGCTACATCGGCCATTTCACCTCGGTGCAGAAATTCTTCACCTTCTTCCTGCTCGTCGATCCGCAATTTGCCGCGGCGGTCAAGCGCGGCGAAGCCGGCAAGCCGCTTACCTTCGCGTGGTACCTCGGCTTCGGCATCATCATCTACATCCCCTGGGTGCTGATCAGCGTCGCCGGCGGCATGCTCGGCGGCTTCATCGGCGATCCCAAGGCGATCGGCCTCGATATCCTGTTGCCGGCCTATTTCCTCGGCATCGTCCTCGGTTTCCGCAAGCGCGACAATTTCCTGCCGGTGGCGCTCGTCAGCGCGGTGGCATCAGTGCTCGCCTACCGTTATGTCGGCTCGCCCTGGCATGTCAGCCTAGGTGCGGCCGCCGGCATCGTGCTGGCTGCCCTGCTGCCGCTGCCGCGCGAGGTGCCGGATCTCGAAGCCGACGCCCTTCAATCCGAAGTGCACG
Organism: Rhizobium sp. CBN3; assembly: GCF_030518245.1. Taxonomy (NCBI): domain Bacteria; kingdom Pseudomonadati; phylum Pseudomonadota; class Alphaproteobacteria; order Hyphomicrobiales; family Rhizobiaceae; genus Rhizobium; species Rhizobium sp. CBN3. The sequence continues at coordinate 122,385 of NZ_JAULSE010000015.1, read as the reverse complement.
AGGTTTGAGCCATGGAATTCGATCTCCACATGGCGCTCGTCATCCTCGCCGCAGCAGTCGCCACCTTCGCCACCCGCATCGGCGGCTATATCCTCATCACCCGAATGAAGAGCATTCCGCCGCGCGTGGAAGCGGCGCTGAATGCCGTGCCGGCCGCCGTGCTGACGACTCTTGTCGCACCTGCCTTCTTCATCGGCGGCTGGGAATCGAAACTGGCACTGATCGTTGCGCTCTTCGTCGGCCTGCGCATTTCCCATACATGGATGCTGGTTGCCGCCTGGGTTGTCGTGATGGCATGGCGCTACACGATCGGCGCCTGAGCCCTGCCTTGCGCCTGAAAGTTGCGCGACCTTGCGGCCCGAAGACAGTGCTCCGCCGCCTCTTGCCTAATATTCGAGCGGCAGCGTCGCGTTTTCGAGCCACGCCTTGACGTCGTGGTCATGGATCAACGGCATCAGCGCCTCGCATGTGCGGCGGTGATAGTCGTTGAACCAATGCAGCTCATCATGGGTCAGCAGCTCGGGAATGACGAGGCTGCGGTCGATCGGGCAAAAGGTCAACGTCTCGAAGCCGAGCATCGGCATGTCGCCGCCGTCGATCTCCTCGGCGCCACGCACATAGATCAGGTTCTCGATACGGATGCCGAAGCTGCCCGGCCGGTAATAACCTGGCTCGTTCGAGAGGATCATGCCGGGCAGCAGCTCCTGCGTCGAAAGCCTGGAGATGCGCTGCGGTCCCTCATGCACAGAGAGATAGGAGCCGACTCCATGGCCTGTGCCATGGGCAAAATCGGCGCCTGCCCGCCACAGCGCGATCCGCGCCAGCGGATCGAGGTCGCAGCCGCGTGTACCCCTGGGGAAACGTGCCGTGCTGATCTGGATCATTCCCTTGAGCACCATCGTGAAGAAACGGCGATGCTCCTCTGACACCGTACCAATCCCGACCGTGCGGGTAATGTCGGTCGTGCCGTTGATATATTGCGCACCGGAATCGATCAGGAAGAGTTCACCCGCCTCGATCATCCGGTTGGTCTCGGTCGTGACACGATAATGCATGATCGCCGCGTGTTCGCCGGCGCCGGAGATCGTATCGAAGGAAATATCCTTCAGCGGGTTCTGCATGCTCTGGCCGACACGGGCGCGCACAGCCTCCAGATGTTCGGCAGCGGCGATCTCGCTGACGCTGCCTGGTTTCTCCTGCGACAGCCAATAAAGGAATTCCACCATCGCCGCCCCGTCCTGCAGATGTGCAGCGGCCGAGCCGTTGATTTCGACGTCGTTTTTCACCGCGCGCGGCAGCTTGGCGGGATCGGCGCCCTCCACCACTTCACCGCCAGCCCGGCGGACGATCTCCGCCAGCGCATGTGAGGCGATATCAGCGTCGATCAGCACGCGGCCGCCATCCCTGGAAACGGCAGCGAGCCTCTCTTCGAGCGCCGAAGGCGGCAGCTGCGTGCAGATCTGCCCGAGATAGGCCTCGGGCTCGATGCCTGTCTTGCGCTTGTCGAGGAAGAGTTCGGCCCGTCCGTCGGTATGGATGATGGCGCGCGCCAGCGGATGCGGCGTGTGCGGCACGTCGGCACCGCGGATATTGAAGATCCAGGCAACCGACGAGGGATCGGCGATCAGCACCGCAGCCAGGTTTTTCTTCGAAAGATCGGCAGCAATCGTCGCAATCTTATCGTTCGCCAGCACGCCGGCCTGGGCGACATTCTGGATGGTGACGGCGCCGAGCGGCTCGGCCGGCCGATCGCTCCACAACCGGTCGAGCGGATTGTACGGCAGGAAGACCAACGTCCCGCCGATCTGCGCCAGTGCTTTTTCCAGGCGCCGTACCTCCGCGCCCGCGTGCAGCCAGGGATCGATGCCGAGCCTCAGCCCCTTGCTTCCGTTTGCGGCAAGCCAGACATGCGGCGGCTCGTTGACGAGATCGCCAACCGAGAATACCGAGCCGTCAACTTGTTCGGCCAGCTGCGTCACATAGCGCCCGTCGACGAAGACGATCGCCTGCGTCCGCAGGATCAGCGCAATGCCCGCCGAGCCGGTGAAGCCCGTCAGCCATGCCAGGCGCTCGGAGCATGCGGGAACATATTCGCCGTTGAATTCGTCGGCACGCGGCACGAGGAAGGCATCTATGCCGAGCGCATCGAATCCGGCGCGCAACGCCGAAACCCGATCCTTGCCGAACTGCGGCGTGGAGGTGACCTCGAAAGACTGGAACATGCTGGAAATCCGAATGGTTGAAACGAATCCGGTTAATGGGATGCAGTCATGTTAGCGAAATTTCAATCGATGGGGAGAAAAAGCGACGAAACGAGTCGAAGTCACTGCAGACGCTCGGCATTTTGACAGAACTGTGACGCTAAAAGTTAATTTGGCATGCTTTATGCATTGGCCGCATGGCTCCCATGAGGAAAACCCTCTGCCTCCGCATTTCAGAATAGCTATATAGACGCCATCGAACGGTTCGGATGAACCAGCAAACAAAGGATTTTTTGAAATGACCGCCTCTCTCTCGCGCTTCGCATACAGCAGCCCGGTACAGGCTGGCGAACGCCAGACCGTGCGTCACGTGATCGGCGCCCGCCGCCCGCAGAACGAGGACAGCCTCAAGCTGCTCGGCGCCGGCCAGCGCGTGACGCGCCACCAGGGCGCCCCCAGCTACGCGTTCTAAGCTTAAAGCCTGTCCGTCCCCTCCCTCCCGGACCGGCCTATTGGAATGCAGTAGAGCCTGCTTGAGCACTCCTCCTCCTTCGAGCTCGCGGGCATTGGCCGGATAGACCGGTCCAAGGCGGTGCCACTGGCGCCGCCTTTTTCTTTTGTTGAGAACGGCACGGGAAGCGCGCTATCCTGTGGAACAACTGAGGTCACGACTTGTCCCCTCTTCTCCCCAGCGTGGAGAAGGTGGCCCGTAGGGTCGGATGAGGGGGCCGCACGGCACGCCCTTCATTGCCCTTCGCTTGCGCTCAGCGCATTCGCGGCTTCGCCGCTCACCCCCTCATCTGCCCTTCGGGCATCTTCTCCCCGCCGGGGAGCGGAGTAAGTCGCACCCGTCGCCCCGATCCTCTCCCTCCTCAAGGCCGATCGAAATGAATCGTCACCCAGCCGTTCCGCCAGATCGTCCTGACATGGCGGAGCCGCGCGCCACTATAGGCGGCGATCACCTTCCACCGTTGTGACGCGAGAATGCCTGAAAGGATCACCGATCCGCCGGGCGCAAGATGCGTGGCGAGCTTTGGCGCCATCCGGATCAGCGGCCGGGCGAGAATATTGGCGATGATGAGGTCGAAGGGGCCATGCTCCGAGAAGGCCGTCGAATGAAAACCCGGTGCGGTCTTCGTGACGATGCCCGACGCGATGCCGTTGCGTCGTACGTTTTCAGCCGCGACCCGCGTCGCGATCGGATCGATATCGGTCGCAAGCACCGGTATATTTTTGAGCTTGCGCACCGCGATCGCCAGAACGCCGCTGCCGGTGCCGAGATCGAGCGCATTGCCAACCCGGCGCGAACGCACCACGGCATCGATCATCTCCAAGCAACCGGCCGTTGTGCCGTGATGGCCGGTGCCGAAGGCCTGGCCGGCATCGATCTCGATGGCGATGTCGCCGGAGAGGACCTTGTCGCGGTCATGCGAGCCATGCACCAGGAAGCGCCCTGCCCTGACTGGCTTCAATCCTTCGAGCGATTTCGCCACCCAGTCGACATCCGGGATGACTTCTCGCAACAGCTGAGCATCTGGAAAAGCGACCTTCAGCGCCGCCTCGATGCGAGAGCGCACATCTGACTCGTCCTCGGTCATCATATAGACCGAGGCTTCCCAGACATCCTTCTTTTCATCGATTTCGGTAGTGCCGATGGCGAAGTCTTCTTCGCCGAAGACTTGGGTCAGGAGCTCGAGGATCGCTTCGGCCTGGCTTTCGGTGGTCGACACGTAAAGGCGGATTTCACTCACGATAGGCGGTCTTTCCCGTTTCCGTTGCCCGCCATCGGTCGAGCCAACGGCCCATCACGCTGAAGCCGTCACCCCTTATTGACGAGATTCTCCAGCTTCTTTACCGCCGTGTCCGGATTTTCGCCATAGGCGATCGTTCCGGCAAAGCGTCCAGCCGAATCGAGCAGGAAGACCGAGGCGAAATGATCCATCGTATAGTCGCCGTTCGGGTCCTTCTCATCGACCGGTACCTTCTTGGCGTAGATGCGGAAACCCTTGATAACCTCGGCGATCTTGTCCGGCGGGCCTGAAATGCCGATGATGCGCTTGGAAAAATTGGAAACATATTGGTTCATGATTTCGGGCGTGTCGCGCTCGGGATCGACGGTCACGAAATAGCCCTGCAGCTTGGTTCCCTCGGGATCTACCTTCTCCATCCAGCCGTTCAGCTCGTACAGTGTCGTCGGGCAAACTTCGGGGCAATGGGTAAAGCCGAAGAACAGCGCCGTCGGCTTGCCGCGCAACGCCTGTTCGGTAATCGGTTGGCCGCTTTGAGAAACGAGCGTGAAAGGCACGCCGTAGGGAGCTTCCGCCACCACGTCCCGCGACTTCATGGAATAACTAACCGCGCCGAGAACTCCGGCAAGTATCAGAACACCGATCCAGACGGCGATGCGAAATGTCTTCATGGCGTGGCCCTCAGTCGGAGGCGGTCATGCCCCCGCCGGCGTGATTATAGTTTCGGCCGGAGGCGCGCAATTCAAGAATATGTTTTCTGACCCGTGATTAATTGCCTCAGGGGCAGAAGCTGTCCAGGGCGGAAAAATCGTCGAACCGCAATAGCGCATACCAAAAAGCGGCATCATTTGAAACACTTACCATCAAGGTGAACAGATAAGTTCAAGAGAAACATCATTAGGAAAGGCTTAAATCGTCATCTTTATATTTAGCAGTGCGTGCGGCCCGATCGAGCCGTTCTGACATGAAGTCTGCCGAGTGGCGAAAATCCCCGGACGTCCGCATGAGGGTAGGAAAAACATAAACCCGAGCGGTTTGTGGAGGGGTCTTTTCATGACGAATTCATCGGTGCGCAAGAGCCTGTCGGTGAGCCAGCGGCTCTGGACACTGGGCGGTGCGGCCTTCATCGGTTTCGGAACGATGCTCGGCGTCGGCTGGTACGAGAACATGCGGATCGACACGGCGTTGCGCCGCGCCGGCGAGATCCAGACGAGCGTCAACCATATCGGCGACATGCGGCTTGCGAATCTGACGATGGTCTTGGCCGCGATGGACATCATCGTCGACAAGGACAGCAAGGCCGTCGAACCCGAGCGCATCAAACTGATCGGTGATTCGCTGGCTGCTCTTTCGGGTGGTTCGAAGGAGATGCACTTTCTGGCGAATGAAATGCAAGTCGGCAGCCTGTTGAAGAGCTATGACGCCGATGTCGCCGCAATCGGCAAGGCAATACAGGTCGATCTGATCGCGCTGGTCCAGCAGGGAGCACCCGACGCCGAATTCGACAAGATCGACGACGCGATCGACGGCGCCGGCGAGGAACTGACCGCAACGCTCGACAAGCTCGCCGCCGACGGCACCATTTTCGCCCAACAGCATGTCGAGCTCGCCAATGCTGTATCGCGGGAGGCCCTCATCCTGCAGATCGGCCTCGGTGTCCTGGCCATCCTCACCATGGGTGTCCTGCAATATGTCCATGGCGGCTCGATCCGGCGTGGCATCGGCGCCGTGCGCCAGAGCATGCAGCGCATCATGAGCGGCGACCTGGCCAGCGACGTTGCGGAAAAGAACCGCGGCGACGAGATCGGCGAAATGGCCCGCGCGGCCGACAGCTTCCGCCTCGCCGCCATCGAAAAGCGCGACCTTGAAGCCCGGACTGAGACCGACAGGCAACGCAGCGATGCCGAGCAGCGTGCCCGCGAAGCCGCCAAGCTTGCCGACGCGGAAGCTCTGAACGCCGCCGTCACCGCTCTCGGCGCCGGCCTCACCCGTCTGTCGGGCGGCGATGTGACCGTGACGATCGACCAGCCGTTCCGCGACGAACTGGAGCGCTTGCGCCTGGACTTCAACCAGACGACCGTGACGCTGCGCAAAGCAATGAGCGACATCGCCATCAACAGCAGCTCGATCGAGGCGAACAGCCGCCAGATGCGCGCCGCCGCCGACGATCTCGCCAAACGCACCGAGCAGCAGGCCGCCTCGCTGGAAGAGACGTCCGCCGCCCTCGACCAGATTACCGCCACCGTCCGTAACGCCACCAACCGCGCCGAGGAAGTGGGCCACATGGTCTCCCACACCCGCGAGAATACAGCGAAATCGGATATCGTCGTCGGTGATGCGATGGCCGCGATGGAGCGAATCGAAGGCGCCTCCCGCGAGATCGGCAAGATCATCAACGTCATCGACGAAATCGCGTTCCAGACGAACCTCCTGGCGCTCAACGCCGGTGTCGAGGCAGCGCGCGCCGGCGAGGCCGGCAAGGGCTTCGCCGTCGTCGCCCAGGAAGTGCGCGAACTCGCCGGCCGTGCTGCGGGTGCTGCCAAGGATATCAAGGCCTTGATCGGAAAATCCGGCGAGGAAGTGAAGATCGGCGGCGAACTGGTGACAGCCGCCGGTGAAGCGCTTCGCCAGATCGGCGAAGATGTTCTGCGCATCGACGAACATGTTAAATCAATCGTAACCTCTGCGCGCGAACAATCGGTTGGATTGAACGAAATCAATACTTCAATCAGCCAGATGGATCAGGTCACGCAGAAGAACGCGGCCATGGTGGAAGAGACGAATGCCGCAAGCCATACGCTCGCCATCGACGCCGAAAATCTGACGCAACTGATCAAGCAGTTCAAAACCGGCGAGGGCATGAGCGCCCGGCAAACGCCGCGAGAGGCAACCGCCGCCTCGCATTCGAGACCTTCTCCCGCACGCAGCCTGATCGGCAAAGTCGCGGGCGCATTCAACGGTGGTTCCGCCGCCAAAGCCATCGCCGCTCCCGCCGGGGACAACTGGGAAGAATTCTGATCATGAACAACAACGCCATCAAGCAGTCGGGCGCCTATCTCGAAATCGTTTCGTTCCACCTGGGCGACCAGGAATTCTGCATCGACATCATGGCCATCCGCGAAATCCGCGGTTGGGCGCCGGTAACGCCGATGCCGCATACCCCTCCCTACGTGTTGGGCCTCATCAACCTGCGCGGCGCGGTGATCCCGGTCATCGACATGGCCTGCCGCCTCGGCATGAAGATGACCGAGCCTTCCGAGCGCTCGGCGATCATCGTCACCGACATCGCCGGCAAGCTGGTCGGCCTGCTGGTCGAGCAGGTTTCCGACATGATGACCATCAAGAGCGAAGACCTGCAACCGCCGCCGGAAATCATCCCGGAAGCCCAGCGCGCCTTCTGCCGCGGCATCGTCGCGCTGGAGAAGACCATGGTCTGCTTCCTGAACCTCGATACCGTCATTGCCGACGAGCTGAATCAGGCGGCTTGATATTTATCTGAGCATGGAATTCGGAGGGCCCGGCTCGTCCGGGCCTCTTTCGTTTTTGAGGAAGATGCGGCTCACCTTATCTACCGAGCCGCGCGCCCCCTCTCCTCCGTCATCTCTGTGCTTGTTGTCACAGGGATCCAGCCACCGCGCGTCCGCGCGGTGAATGACCCACCATAAGAGTCTCCTGCGCCCAAAGACTTGGGCGCGCTGGATCCCTGTGACAAGCACAGGGATGGGGAGTTTGGGGAGACGACCCACACCCTTCCTAACATCCGCAACCCTACTACGGCCTCCCATTCTTCCAGGTCACGTTCTGCCCATAGAGCGGAATGGTCGAGATCGACATCTTCGCCGAACCATCGGTCAGTTCCCGCGAATGAGCGAGATAGATCAACGTGTCGTTGGTCTTGTCGTAGATGCGGTTAACAACAAGCGTCTTCCAGATCAGCGACATGCCCTGGCGGAACACCTCGCTGCCGTCCCTGGAGAGGTCGATGTTGCCGATCTCAATCGGCCCGGTCTGGCGGCAGGCGATGGAATTGTTGGACGGATCCTCGAACCAGTTGCCGTTCTTGAACCGGTCGATCAGGCTGCGATCGAAATAGGTGACGTGGCAGGTGACGCCCTTGACCTCGGGATCGGAGAGTGCCTCGATCATGATGTCATTGCCGATCCAGTCGACCCCGACCTTGCCGACGACTTCGGCCGAGGCGGCGCCCGTGGAAATGGCAGCGAAGGAAAATGCGGCGAGAAAAAACATGCGCAGCTTGGACATGGCGGCTCCCTGGATGATCCGCATTCTAGATAAGCATGCACCCAGGCTTTGCAAGAAAGCGCCGCTGCAGGTTCAGATTCAGCCCTTCCGGCAGGTGCAGGGCGCGTAGCCCTTCGCCGTCAGCCGCCCCGGCGTCATGCCGATCAACGCCGGAATCGCTTCCACGGCTTTCGCCTTGACCGCCTTCGCCATCTCGATCGCCGCTGCCGCGCAGACCGCGGCATCCTCGGCGGCGTTATGGTGCATGAAACGCAGGCCAAGATGCTCGGCGATCAGGTTCAGCCGATGCGAGAGGAAATGCGGCCAGATCCGCTGCGCCATTTTCAGGCTGCAGAGATAAGTGAGTTCCGGATAGGATTGCCGGTAGAGATCGAGGCTCGCCCGCCAGACGCTGAAATCGAAGGCCGCGTTGTGCGCGATCATCGTCGCGCCGCTGATATCATCGTAGAACTCGTCCATCACCTCGGGAAACTCCGGCGCATCCTCGACATGCTCCGGCCGGATACCGTGGATCGCGATGTTCATCCCGGAAAACCGCATGTCGCGCGGCCGGATCAGCCGCTCCTCGACGCGAGTAACCCGTCCCTCCTCGATCCAGGCAAGGCCGACCGAGCAGGCGCTGCCGCGCTGCTCGTTGGCCGTCTCGAAATCGATGGCGATGGTCGTCAAAGACAAATATCCGAATCGTCTAGCGCTACCGGCATAATCATAGCGGAAGGCGAAGGCAAATTTCGGCCTGTTGACATCTGCACGCCAATGGGGAAACTTCCGCGCATGATCAACTCTGTGACCCTTACCATCCATCATATCGCCACGACCCTTCCAGGGTACGCGGGAGCGATGGTGCGTCACTAGCCGTCCGATCATCCCGAAAACCCTGCCGAGGCGAGCAGGGTTTTCGAAAATCCGGCTCTCCTCCCTGAAACCCAAGGAGAGCATCTCATGTCAGAAAACAAAGAGAATGAACCCCGCGACCGAGCGCGCCTGCCGGACGGCGTCGTCGTGCGCGCCGTACGTCTTTCCGATGCTGAAGAGATCACCGATCTTATCAACTTACCGGGCTACCGGGCCGGCACCCTGCGGCCGCCGTACCAGCGGATCGAAGAGGTCCGCAAGAACATGGAAAACCCCTCGCCCGGCGCGCTCAATCTCGTCGTCACGCTGAATGGCAAGATCGTCGGCAATTGCGGCCTCAACCGCCTTAGCGGCCGTCGCCAACACGTCGCCAGCCTCGGCATGGGCGTGCATGACGATTTCACCGGTCGCGGTTTCGGCCGCATCCTGCTTGGCGCGATGGTCGATGCCGCGGACGACTGGTTCGACATTAAGCGGCTCGAACTGACCGTCTATACCGACAATGAGGCTGCGATCGCTCTCTACGAGAAGTTCGGCTTCGAAAAGGAAGGGCTTCTGCGCTCATTCGGCTACCGCGCCGGCCAATATGTCGACGCCTATGCGATGGCGCGGCTGAGGGCTTAGGCAACAGCCAGACGATAGGGCTTGACGAGGCATTCGGCGGGAACGCCCCATGCCTCGTTGAGCTTGAAAATCATGTCGACCGTCAAGGCGCGCTTGCGGTGCAGGATTTCCGAGGCGCGGGAGCGCGAACCTAGGATCTCGCCAAGATCTGCCTGGCTGCGGGCGGTCAACTCCATGAATGCATCCAAGAAATCGACAGGTTCCAGTTCGACCGCGGGGAAGTGCCGGTTTTCATAGGCCTCGATAAGATCGCAGAGCACGTCGAATCTGTCCGCATCAGCCGAGCCTTGCGGCGGCGGATTGTCGAAATACGGAGCGACTTCTCCAAGCGCCCATTCCAGATCACCATCGCTCCTGATCGGTCTTATGTCCATTACACCGTCTCCGGATCAACCCTGTCATATTCGGCATGCGTACCAACAAACTTGATCAATACGCGCCGGTAGGCATAGGCAACGTGCACGATAAGGCGGTACTTGTCTCCGCCGATATCGAAAATCACCCTGTTGTCACCGACGAAATCTACGTTGGTACCGAACATTCTTTTGATATCCGCCGATCCCGCCCATTCCGCTTTGCTGACAACAGCATGCCAAACGCTAAAAGGAACCCTGGCCTGCGGGTGCAACTCCCAAAAGGCACGCAATGTCGACTTGGCGATCACCTGCATGGAAGAGAATATTCCCAATACGGGAACAAATCAAGCATCGATCACCCGCCAATCAGCGCTAGCCACTCGTCTTCGTCCATCGTCTGGACGCCGAGTTCGCGGGCCTTCTCGAGCTTCGAGCCGGCGCCTGGGCCGGCGACAACGATATCGGTTTTCTTCGACACCGAGCCCGCCACCTTGGCGCCGAGACTTTCGGCCGTCGCCTTCGCCTCGTCACGGGTGAATTTTTCGAGCGAGCCGGTGAAGACCACCGTCTTGCCGGCAACCGGGCTGCCTGACGTGACCGGCTGTTCGGCCGCCGTAGGTCTCACCTCTTCGAGCAGCCGGCCGATCACCTCGATATTACGCGGCTCCTTGTAGAACTCGACCATGGCGCGCGCCACGACCTCGCCGATGCCCTCGATGGTATTGAGATCGTTCCAGGCGTCGCCGGAAACCGGTGCCGCCTCCCTCATCGCGGTCGCAAAGGCCTCATAGGTGCCGTAGGAGCGCGCCAGCAGCTTCGCCGTTGTCTCGCCGACATGGCGGATGCCGAGCGCATAGATGAAGCGGTGGAGCGCGATGCTCCGCCGTTCGTTGATCGCCGCATAGAGCTTGCCGACGCTGACCTTCCCGAAGCCGTCGATATTTTCCAGCTTGGTGAGCGAGGATTGCTGGCGCTTCTCCAGCGTGAAAATCTCGGGCGCAGTGCGGATCTGCAGCGACGGATCCTCGTTTTCAAAGAAGAAGTCGATCTGCTTCGAACCGAGCCCCTCGATATCGAAGGCGTTGCGAGAAACGAAATGCTTCAGATGCTCCGTCGCCTGCGCCCGGCAGATAAAGCCGCCGGTGCAGCGGCGCACCGAATCCATCTTGCCGGTCTTCTCGTTCACCTCGCGCACGGCATGCGAACCGCAGACCGTGCAAGTCTTCGGAAATTCATAGGGCCTCGCCTCGGCGAGGCGCTTCTCCATCACCACGTCGAGGATCTGCGGAATGACGTCGCCGGCGCGCTGGACGATGACGGTATCGCCCTCGCGGATATCGTGTTCCTCCGGCCGGATGCGTTCGCCGCTATTGCCGATGCCCTTGATGTAATCCTCGTTGTGCAGCGTCGCGTTGGTGACGACGACGCCGCCGACCGTGATCGGCTTCAGCCGCGCCACCGGCGTCAGCGCCCCGGTGCGGCCGACCTGGATCTCGATCTTCTCGACCTCGGTAAAGGCCTGCTCGGCCGGGAATTTATGCGCCGTCGCCCAGCGTGGGCTGCGCGAGCGGAAGCCAAGGCGCTGCTGCAGTTCGAGGCTGTCGACCTTATAGACGACGCCGTCGATATCGTAATCGAGATCCGGGCGTTTGAGGCCGATCTCGTCATAATGCGCCAGGATGTCGGCAACCGAATTCAGCCGCTTCATCAGCGGATTGACCGGGAAGCCCCAGTCCTTGAAGGTCTGCACCATGCCGAATTGCGTGTCGGCCGGCATGTCCGACATCTCACCCCAGGCATAGGCGAAGAATTTCAGCTTGCGGCTCGCCGTCACCTTGGCGTCGAGCTGGCGCAGCGATCCGGCCGCCGTATTGCGCGGATTGACATAGGTCTGCTTGCCCTCCGCCTCCATCTGCCGGTTCAGCGCCAGGAAGTCGCTCTTGGCCATATAGACCTCGCCGCGGATTTCCACGACCGCGGGAACGCCCTTCGGCAATTGGTTGGGTATTTCGGCGATCGTCCGGATATTGGCAGTGACGTTTTCGCCCGTCGTGCCGTCACCGCGCGTGGCGGCCGTCGTCAGCCTGCCGTTCTCGTAGCGGATCGACATCGAAAGGCCATCGATCTTCGGTTCGGCGGTAAAGGCGATCGACTGGTCCGGCAGCCGACCGAGGAAGCGATAGACGCTGGCGACAAAATCCTGCACGTCCTCCTGCGAAAACGTGTTGTCGAGCGACAGCATCGGCCGCGCATGGACGACGGGCGAGAAGGTGACGGAAGGCGCAGCACCGACCCGCCGCGACGGGCTGTCTTCACGGATCAGCTCGGGAAACCGCGCTTCCAGCGCATCGTTGCGGCGCTTCAACGCATCGTAATCCGCGTCCGAGATTTCCGGCTGGTCCTTGCCGTGGTAAAGCGCGTCGTGATGCGCGATCTCCCTTGCCAGCCGCTCGAGCTCGGCAGTGGCCTCTTCGATCGTCAACGTGTCGACGGTGGAACCTTCGGTGGACATGGAACATCACTCCAGAGAATCTGGCCAGAAATCTGCATTGTTTTTAGAGCAAAATCGCCGGATGAAAAGAGCAGTTGCTTACCCTGTCCGGTGAGGACTGCCTACAGTTCTATGCCCAATCCCGCGCATTGCGTAGCCGGATCCCGCTGACATGGAGGCCGGTGTTCCAGAGGTTCTTCAGCAGCCGCAAACTGTCGACCACCCGCAGTTCCACCCGGCGCGGCGCGAACTCCTGGTCGAGACGTGAGATGGCGGTGCGCTCGATGGAAACGACGCGTCTACGGGCCAACCACATGCCCGCATCCCTGAGATCCTCAAATTGCTCAGCCGGCATCTCGTAGCGATGGATCGTTTCCGCTTCGAGCCTTTCCAGCCAATGACGCTCGACATAGGCCGCAGCCCGCCACTCGCCGAGCCATTGCCGCCGTTCGGTCTCCAGCGTCTCGGGTGTCGCCCAGATCAGTGTCCGCGGGCAATCTCGCGGAAAGAGATACATAAAGTCATGATCGTCATCGATCGCCCAGACGAGCGGGCCATTCAGCCATTCCAGGCCCACCGGGCGGATCGAGGGATTGCGAACCGGGCGCGGCTCGAACACCGCAATGTCGGGATCATCGCTGAAATGGAAAAGACGCATGGCAACGGATCGCGCTGATCGGAATGATACGCATAGCGCGAAGCGGAATCTTTGTCACCGTTGCCGGCCGCAGCAATCAGCCGTTACCCGCCAGCAGGCGCTTCGCCGCCGCCCTCGCCTCTTCCGTCACCGAGGCGCCGGCGAGCATGCGGGCGATCTCCTCGGTGCGATCCTTGTGCGCCATCGTCGCGACGCGCGTGGCGATCTTTTCGGAACCTTCGGCCGCTGGCCCCTTGGAGATCAGCAGGTGTGTCGCCGCCCTTGCCGCGACCTGCGGCGCGTGGGTGACCGAGAGAACCTGCACCCGATCAGAGAGCCGCTTCAACCGCTGGCCGATCGCATCGGCCACCGCGCCGCCGACGCCGGTGTCGATTTCATCGAAGACGAGCGTCGGGGCTGAGCCGCGATCGGCGAGCGCCACCTTCAGCGCCAGCAGGAAACGCGACAGTTCGCCGCCGGAGGCGACCTTCATGATCGAGCCTGGGCGCGTGCCGGGATTGGTCTGGACATGGAACTCGACGACGTCGATGCCTTCGGGCAGCGCCTCCTGCGCATCCGTGGTGATCTCGACCATGAAACGAGCGCGTTCGAGCTTCAGCGCCGGCAGTTCGGCCATCACGGCGGCAGCCAGCGCGGTGCCGGCTTGATGGCGCTTGTCGGAAAGCGAGCGCGCCGCCGAATCGTAATTCTCTCGCGCCAGACCGACCTCCGCTTCCAGACGCGCAAGCCGCTCCTCGCCCGCATCGAGATCGGCAAGATCGGCGATCATGCGCACCGCCAGCGCCGGCAGCTCGGTGACGGGCACGGAATATTTGCGCGACGCAGCTCTGAGCGCGAAAAGCCGCTCCTCCACCCGCTCCAGTTCTCTCGGATCGTATTCGGTCTTGCGGAGCGCTGCCTCGACTTCCATCTGCGCGTTGGAAAGCTGGTCGAGCGCAGCATCGAGCAGCGTCACCGTCTCTTCGAGCAGCCCGGGCGCTTCATGGCTCTTGCGCTCCAGCCGGCGCACCAGCGAGGCGATATGCGGTACCGGCGAGGCATTGCCGTTCAGGAATTCGGAGGCTTCGGCGATATCGCCGGCGATTCGCTCCGCCTTCATCATCCTCTGCCTGCTTTCGGCGAGTTCCTCCTCCTCGCCGTCCTGTGGCGAGAGTTTCTCGAGCTCTGCCACGGAGGAACGCAGATAGTCGGCCTCGCGCGCCGCACTTTCCACCCTCTCGCGATGCTTTTTCAGCGTCCGTTCGCTGTCGCGCCAAAGACGGTACCGGCGAGAGACCTCCGCAACCTCATCGGTGAGGCCGGCAAAGGCATCGAGCAGGTTGCGGTGGGCATTGGTGTCGACAAGAGCGCGATCATCGTGCTGGCCGTGAATCTCGACCAGCATCTGGCCGGCCTGGCGCATCAGCTGCACACTCACCGGCTGATCATTGACATAGGCCTTGGTGCGCCCATCGGCTGATTGCTGACGGCGAAAGATCAGGTCGCCCTCGTCGTCGATGCCGTTTTCACGCAGGAGTACGCGCGCCCCATGGTCCATGCCGACGTCGAACACCGCCGTCACCTGGCCCCTGTCTTCGCCATGGCGCACCAGACCGCCGTCACCGCGCCCGCCGAGCGCCAGCGACAGACTGTCGAGCAGGATGGATTTGCCCGCTCCCGTCTCACCCGTCAGCACGGAAAGACCGGTCTCGAAGGCAAGATCCAGCCGCTCGATCAGGACGATATCGCGGATCGAAAGCTGGATCAGCATGGGACTTAGGAACCGAGCAGGAGTTTCTTGCCTGCCGCAGCGATCCAGGAGCCCTTGTTCTCACGCGGCTCGGCGCCACCTGTCTGCAGCAGCTTGTAGGAATCGGCGTACCACTGGCTGTCCGGATAGTTGTGACCAAGGACGGCTGCCGCGGTCTGCGCCTCGTCGACGATACCCATGGCGTAATAAGCCTCGACGAGACGCGCCAAGGCCTCTTCGATCTGGTTCGTGTTCGGATATTTCTCGACGACGATGCGGAAACGCGAGATTGCGGCGAGATATTCCTTCCGCTCCATATAGTAGCGGCCGATCTGCATTTCCTTGCCGGCGAGCTGATCACGGGCGTAGCGGATCTTCGCCTGGGCGTCGTCGACATATTCGGAGTTCGGATAGTTGTCGATCACAGCCTGCATCGCCTCGATCGTCTTGGCCGAGGCGCGCTGGTCCTGGGTCACGTCGACGATCTGTTTGGAATAG
The DNA here is from genome assembly GCF_030518245.1 of Rhizobium sp. CBN3. Lineage (NCBI taxonomy): Bacteria > Pseudomonadati > Pseudomonadota > Alphaproteobacteria > Hyphomicrobiales > Rhizobiaceae > Rhizobium > Rhizobium sp. CBN3. The sequence goes on along the minus strand of NZ_JAULSE010000015.1, from coordinate 106,962 downwards.
GTGAGACCGATGAGATACTGCACATAGGCAGCGTCCTGGGACTTCGGATATTGCGACATGTAACGGTTACCCGAGGCAAGCGCATCATCGAGCTTGCCCTGGCGGTATTTCACGAAGGTGCTCATGACAAGCGCCTTGCGCGCCCATTCGGAGAATGGGTTCTCGCGATCGATTGCATCGAACTTGCGCGCTGCTTCCGCCATGTTGCCCGCCTTCATATTGGCAAGGCCCTGGGTGTAGAGCACGTCAGGCGGATCGGTTTCGAGGCCAAGCTTGGTGATGTCGATATCGGGATCCGACTGGCAGCCGGAGATCGAGGCGCCTGCGCTCAGCACCAGAAGCGATGCGAACAAAGCGCGCGCTGTCTTCATCATACCTTCAGATCCTGCATAAGCCATTCAAAAGAACCCCACTGCCGCCGCTCGCTCCACGACAGCCACGCCTCGCTGGCGTTTCTAGCCACAAATGTGCATCAAGAGCAACGCAATGATAAGGCATTAACGCATTTTTGTGGCAGCCGCCGCCGGATTGGCCGGCTTTTCCTCTTCTCTCCAACCTGTGGCAGCTAAGCAACTGCGAGAAAACACCTATCACCACAGACTCGGGCCGACATAAAAAAACCGCCTCCGGGAAAGAGGCGGCCTGGTCTTGAGAATATGCTGGAGGTCATGCCGACCAGGGAGCGAATTCCGAAGCGTTGACGGCAATCAGTTCACGAGCGGCGACGCGCTGGCGCGGCGTCGAGGTCTCGACCACCTCGTAGGCAGAGGGATCGGCGAGCAGCGCCTTCAAAGCATTGGCATTCATCTTGTGGCCGCCACGATAGGATCGGTAGCAACCGATGAACTGGACGCCAGCGAGCGACAGGTCGCCAACAGCATCAAGCGTCTTGTGGCGAACAAACTCGTCCTTGGCGTATCGCAGGCCTTCGACATTGATGACGGTATTGTCGTCCGAGATGACCACGGAATTTTCGAGCGAAGAACCGAGCGCATGGCCCGATGCCCAGAGACGCTCGACATCACGCATGAAGCCGAAGGTGCGGGCGCGGGAAAGTTCCGACTTGAAGACGGCGGCGCTTATGTCGCCGGCCCACTTCTGCCGGCCGATCAGCGGGCATTCGAAATCGATCTCGACTTCGAAGCGCGTGCCGTCATAGGGACGGAATTCGCTCCAGGAGCCGCCATGCTCGATTCGCACCGGCTTGGTGATGCGGATATAGCGACGCTTGACACCGAGCGAGACGAGACCGGCCTGCTCGATCGCTTCGACGAAGGGCAGCGAGCTGCCGTCCATGATCGGCATTTCTGCGCCCTGCACCTCGATGATGACATTGTCGAGGCCGAGTGCATACACGGCGGCCATGACATGTTCGATCGTCGCAATTGAATGCATGGGTGAGAAGCCGAGCACCGTGCAGAGGTCTGTATTGCCGACCTGCGAGGAGACGGCCTTCAGTTCGGTGATGTCGCCATTATCGTGCAGGCGCTGGAAAACGACGCCGGTGTCCGCTTCGGCCGGGTTCAGCGTGATCGAAACATTCGCACCCGAATGAACGCCGATGCCCGAGAGCGTCACGGGACGCGAAACCGTCGTTTGAAAACCCAGCAAGCCAATAGCCATAAAATCTGCCTTTATTTTTCCGCTCCAGCGGTTGGTGCCACGGCGCGGTTATCATTCCTTCTGCAGAAGGAGTCTCGTCCAGACGACTCCCAGCGCAGTTTTCTTGCGCCATATTTACGTGTGTCGGCGCTCCAATCCAAATCACTGTTTCTTTCGTTTTGTTACGAAGTCACACGATTGATATCGCTCATAAATTCCCGCCCGAAAACAGCAATGCCCGGGATCTGAATCCCGGGCATGAACGGTGCCGAAGCCCCCGATATTTCAGTTCGACTGGCGGCGCAGGAATGCCGGAATTTCCAGCTGATCGTCTTCCTGCATCATGCGAGCCTGCGGAACCGCACGACCCTGATCATCGAGATTGCCGCGGCGCGGCGCATAGAGGCTTGCCTCCGGCGACAACGGACGGCGCTGCTGTGACGCGGCCGGCGGCGCGGCGGTCATGTCGGCGGCAACGGCGTCATCGTCGCGGCGGCCAAGCGAATTGGTGATTCGCTTGAGCAGGCCCATCGGGCCGCGCTCTTCCTGCTGATGCGCGGAAGCCGGCTGCGTGCGGTGGTCGAGTTCAGCCTGGACGACCGGCGGGAAATCCTCGACCTTCGGCATGCGCACCGGTTCAGCCGCCTGCCGGATAATCGGCTCCTGTCGGACCGGCTGCTGCTGGATAGGCTGCTGCTGGACGGGCTGGCTCATCACCGGCTGGCTCATTACCGGCGCCGGAGCCTGCTGCTGCACCTGTGGGCGGATCGCCGGAGCTTCCTGTGCAGGCGCGAAGATCTTGCTCTGCGGACGGAAGACTTCCTGCTGCGCAGCAGGCTGCTGGACGGGGGCTGCAGCACGCGGGGCCGGAATTTCGAGCTCACGTTCCATCTCGGCTTGGCGGATGGTCTGCGCGATCGGATCGATGGCCTTCGGTGCCTGCATCACCGGGGCAGGCTGAACTGCGGCCGCTGCCGGAGCAACAGCCGCGGAGGGACGGATAGCGGGCTTGGCGGCCGGCTGGAAGTTGCGCTCGGCGGCTTCGCTGATCGCCCGGTCGATACCGGTCGCGACGACCGAGACGCGGATGATGCCTTCGAGCGATTCGTCGAAGGTGGCGCCGAGGATGATGTTGGCGTCTGGATCGACTTCTTCGCGGATGCGGGTCGCAGCTTCGTCGACTTCGAAGAGGGTGAGGTCGCGGCCGCCGGTGATGGAGATCAGCAGCCCTTGAGCGCCCTTCATCGAGGTTTCGTCGAGCAGCGGGTTGGCGATTGCCGCTTCGGCTGCCTGCAGTGCACGGCCGGAACCGGAGGCTTCGCCGGTGCCCATCATCGCGCGGCCCATCTCACGCATCACCGAGCGGACGTCGGCGAAGTCGAGGTTGATGAGGCCTTCCTTCACCATCAGGTCGGTGATGCAGGCGACGCCCGAATAGAGAACCTGGTCGGCCATGGCAAAAGCGTCGGCGAAGGTCGTCTTGTCGTTGGCGATGCGGAAGAGGTTCTGGTTCGGAATGACGATCAGCGTGTCGACAGACTTCTGCAGTTCCTGGATGCCCATCTCGGCCAGACGCATGCGGCGGCCGCCTTCGAAATGGAACGGCTTGGTGACGACGCCGACCGTCAGGATGCCCTTGTTGCGGGCGGCCTGCGCGACGACAGGAGCAGCGCCGGTGCCGGTGCCGCCGCCCATGCCGGCGGTGACGAAGCACATATGCGTACCGTTCAGGTGATCGATGATCTCGTCGATGCACTCTTCGGCGGCCGCACGGCCGACTTCCGGCTGCGAACCGGCACCGAGGCCTTCGGTGACGTTGGCGCCGAGCTGGATGATGCGCTCGGCCTTCGTCATCGTCAGCGCCTGCGCATCCGTGTTGGCAACGACGAAGTCGACGCCCTGGAGGCCTGCGGTGATCATGTTATTGACGGCGTTGCCGCCGCCGCCGCCGACGCCGAACACGGTGATGCGCGGCTTCAGCTCGGTGATGTCAGGCTTTTGCAGCTTGATGGTCATGGTACCTGTTCCTTCTCTCTCTGGCCGCATCGCCACGCCGGCCAATTACGCAAATTTCAGAAGCTTTCCTTCAACCACTGGCCCATGCGGGCTATGCGGCTGTTATTTCCCCCAAGCGACATGAGCAGACCGCTCTGTGACGCATGTGTCTCCATGTCCGCGACCTGCGGATAAATCATCAGGCCGACGGCCGTCGAAAAGGCCGGGCCCTTGGCCGCCGTCGGCAGTCCCGAGACGCCCATCGGCCGGCCGATGCGGACGTTGCGGGCCAGAATGCGCCGCGCCACCTCGGCAAGGCCGGTCAGCTGGCTCGCGCCTCCCGTCAGCACGACGCGTTTTCCAACGATCGGGCTGAAGCCGGAACGCTGGATCCGGTCGCGGATCAGTTCCATCGTCTCTTCGATTCGGGCCGATACGATGCGCGAAACCAGCGCCCGCGGCACCTGAGACGGCTGGTCGCGATCGTCCTCGCCGATCGGCGGGATCGAGATCAGCTCACGCTCATCGGAGGAATTCAAGAGTGCGGAGGCATGCACGACCTTCAGCCGCTCTGCATCCTCGATGCGGGTCGAAAGGCCGCGCGCGAGGTCGGTGGTGACGTGATGGCCGCCGAGACCGACGGCATCGGTATGAACGAGCTTGCCTTCGGCAAAGACCGAAATCGTCGTCGTGCCGCCGCCCATGTCGATCGCCGCGCAGCCGAGTTCGACCTCATCGTCGACGAGAGCCGCAAGACCGGATGCATAGGGGGTCGCAACAATGCCTTCGACCGACAGATGCGCGCGGTTGACGCTGAGCTCGAGGTTCTTCAGTGCCGAGCGCTCCGCGGTCACGACATGCATGTCCACCCCGAGCGCATCGCCATACATTGCTAGCGGGTCGCGAATGCCGCGCTCGCCGTCGAGCGAGAAGCCGGTCGCCAGCGAATGCAGCACCGAACGGTCCTGGCGCAGAGACTGCTGGCAGGCCGCCGACAGCACCTTCTTCAAATCGTTGAGTTCGACTTCCTGGCCGCCGAGATCGATCGTCGCGGTGTAGATGTCACTGCCGAGGCGGCCGGCCGTCAGATTGACGATCAGGCTCTCGACGGTCAGCCCGGCCATGCGCTCCGCCGCGTCGACCGCCAGCCGAATGACGCCTTCAAGCGCATCGAGATCGGCGATGACGCCGGTCTTGATGCCGCGGGAGCGCTGATGGCCGATGCCGATGATCTCGATATTGTGCGTGCGGCCCGGCAGGATCTGGCTTTCCTCGCGCGGCGTCAGCCGACCGATCATGCAGACGACCTTGGTCGAGCCGATGTCGAGCACCGAAACGACATGCGACCGCTTCGACGAAAGCGGCTTCAGGCGCGGCAATCCGAAATGGGATGAACCGAACAAGCTCATATATTCTGCCCCGCCTTCTTCAATTCCTTCGTACGCTCCGTTACCGCCGCCTGCCGGCGGACCGCCGCTTCCGGCGTCAGCTGGATCGCGGTCCTGTCCGGCAATCGCAGATCGACCGCGGCGATGTCCCGCTCCAGGAGCTGATGCTCCTTGTCGAACTTCGAAAGCGTCGCCAGCGCCTGATCGATGCCGTCTTCCGGCAGCTTGACGATGACGCCGTTATCCATGTGCAGATCCCAACGACGGCCCGATATCCAGACATAGGCCTTCACGCGGGCCTTCACGTCGGGCCATTTCGAGAAAGCGTCGCCGAGCGAAGCCGCCGCGGTCTCGGCGTCGCGGCCAACGACGAGCGGCAGCGACGAAAACTTGTTGTCGCGCAACGGCGCAATGACGCTGCCGTTCTTCTCGATCAGCGAAAGCTCCTGCCCGTGCTGCCAGATCGCATAGGCCTCACGCTCCTTGAGCTTCACTTCGATCGTCCTCGGATAGACCTTTCGAACCTCGACATTCTCGACCCAGGGAAGGTGCGCAATCTTCCGGCGGGCCGCATCGACGTCGAGCGCGACCAGTGAGGTCGTGCCGTCCAGGCCGATCAGCTGCAGGATCTCGATTTCGGAGGTTTCCGAATTGCCAGAGACTTTCACATCCTCGATCGCAAAACCTGCGGCCGTGGTCGTAGCCTGTGCGACGGCTTCGGTATGACCGCCGAGCGACATGCCGTAGAGGCCGGTCGCAGCCAGGAAGGCAAGCGCCGACACCGTCCCCGTATGGGCCGGAATGTAAATGCGGCCGCTACCGAGGCTGATCAGGAAACGAGTGACGCGGCGCAGCGGACGCGGCAGGACGAACCGCTCTTCGGCTTCTACGATCGGAAGCACGGCATGATGGCTGGGGCGCCCTATCCTCTTGACCGTCAACGCAAACAAGACGCGTCCTCCACCATCCACCGGAGAAACTCACCAAAGGAATAGCCGGCATGACCGGCCATTTCGGGCACGAGCGAGGTAGGAGTCATGCCTGGCTGGGTATTGACCTCCAGCCAGATGATTTCGCCGTCTTCGGAGAAACGATCGTCGTAACGAAAGTCGGACCGACTGACGCCGCGACAACCGATTGCCTGATGCGCCCTTAGAGCCAATGTTTGTATTTTTTGGTAAATATTCGGTGAAATTTTCGCCGGGATGACGTGTTTTGATCCGCCCGCAGCATACTTGGAATCGTAATCATAAAAATTGTGTCCCTGCGGCACCACCTCGGTGACGCCGAGCGCAGTCTCGCCCATGACCCCGCAGGTGAGCTCGCGGCCGTAGACATAGCGTTCGACCAGCACCTCTTCGCCATAGCGCCATTCGGGCGAACTGACGACCTGCGGCGGATGCGCCTGATCTTCGGTGACGATCACGACGCCGAAGCTCGAGCCCTCGCGCACAGGCTTCACCACATAAGGCGGCTTCATCGGATGCGTCGAAGGAAAGACGAAACGGTTGATGGCCTGCGATTCGGCGACCGGGATGCCGGCGGCGGCAGCGACACGCTTCGCCTTGTCCTTATCCATTGCCAGCGCCGAGGCAAGCACACCTGAATGCGTATAGGGGATCTCCAGATATTCCAGGATGCCCTGGATGGTCCCGTCCTCGCCGAACGGCCCATGAAGCGCATTGAAGACGACATCGGGCCTCAATGCGGCAAGCTTTTCGGAAACATCGCGGGCGACATCGATCGTCGTTACCTTGAAGCCTTCGGCTTCGAGGGCCTCTGCGCAAGCCTTTCCCGAGGAAAGGCTGACAGGCCTTTCCGAGGAAAATCCGCCCATCAGGACAGCAACATGCTTGCGACTCATCAACACCCCCAAAAATAACTTCCATTTTTGAAAACGACGCTTGCGCGAAGCTGTCTGCGTCGTTTCGCGCCTTTGTCGGGCCTCACATGCATTAGAGCATCATTATGGTTAATGAAGTGTTTACTTTCGTTAACTCCTGGCCCGGAACTTCGCGGCCTTTTAACTTTTGCTCATTGTGCGACCAATCCCTCGCCATCCGGGAATGAACCTGCGCGGAAGTGAAAAAGCCTATGTCTTCAATGAGATACCCAATCACGCTCACCCGCGATGGAATCAGCCAAGGGAATCGGGTGCATCTCTCAGCCGGATACCGGCAACAGTGAGGCGGCGGCCGGCGCTCGAATTGATTAATGCCGAGAGCATCGGCGCGCGGGCGTCGCCGCTTTTCTATTGATGCCGATACCACTTCCGGTTAGCGAAGGCGCATGGGTAATCAGGGAGAAGATCATGCGATGCCTCGTCACCGGCGCCGCCGGCTTCGTCGGTAGTCCGCTTGTCAAACGGCTGCACGCAGACAAGACTTGCGAGCTCGTGGCCACCACGAGATCCGAGACCTCTGCCTTTCCGCCGGATGTAATGCATTTTCCCATTGAAATAACCGACGGAACCGATTGGACGCCAGCGCTTGAAGGCGCCGACGTCATCATCCATCTCGCCGCCCGCGTTCACATTATGGACGACCGCGCGGCCGATCCGCTAGCGGAATTCCGCCGGGTCAACACCGCCGCCGCGCTCAATCTCGCTGGACAGGCCGCCAAGGCGGGCGTGAAGCGATTCGTCTTCGTCAGCACCATCAAGGTCAACGGAGAAGAGAACGACCGGCCGTTCCGGCACGACGACAGACCGAAGCCGATTGATCCCTACGGCATTTCGAAGCTGGAATGCGAAATCGGCCTGCTTGAAATCGCAGCGCGCACCGGCATGGAAGTCGTCATCATCCGGCCGCCGCTGGTCTATGGCCCCGGCGCACGCGGTAACTTCGCGCTGCTCGTGAATCTTGTCCGCAAGAAACTGCCGCTCCCCTTCGCTTCGCTGATGAACCGCCGCACATTGGTCGCGGTGCAAAATCTTGTCGACCTGATCATCACCTGCGCGACCCATCCCGCCGCCGCAGGCGAGACCTTCCTTGCCGGAGATGGTGAAGACCTCTCGACGCCTGATCTCATCAGGGGAATTGCCGCGGGGCTGGGCGTCAAGCCGATGCTGGTCCCCTTCCCGCCTGCACTGCTGCACCTGGCGGCAAAGGCACTCGGGAAGGAGGCCGTCTATCAGCGCCTTTGTGGTTCGCTGCAGGTCGACATATCCCGGGCGCGCGACGTTCTCGGCTGGTCACCCGTCGTCACCCCGCGCGAAGGCCTCAAACAGGCAGTAGAATAGCTTATTCGCTCGTTACGCCCTGGAACGGGCGCACTTCGCGGCCGGGCATGAAGACGCCGAGGCGCTTGATTTCCCATTCGAGCTTGATGCCGTCTTTCTCGAAGACCTCACGGCGCACCTGCTCGCCGAGATATTCGAGATCGTAGCCGGTCGCCTGCCCCATATTGATCATGAAGTTGCAGTGAAGCGACGACATCTGCGCGCCGCCGATCACGAGGCCGCGGCAGCCTGCCTCGTCGATCAGCTTCCAGGCCGAATGACCCGGAGGGTTCTTGAAGGTCGAGCCGCCGGTCTTTTCGCGAACCGGCTGCACCGTCTCGCGGTGATTGCGCACAGCGTCCATTTCGGCGCGGATCTGGGCGCGATCTTCCGGATAGCCCTCGAACAGCACCGAAGTGAAGATCAGATCGGCCGGCGCCTTTGAAAGCCGGTAGGAATAACCCATCTCCGCATTGGAAAGCACATGCTTGTTGCCCTTGCGGTCGACGGCGTTGACCTCGATCAGCCGCTCACGCGTCTCCACGCCGTTCGCGCCGGCATTCATGCGCGCCGCGCCGCCGATACCGCCCGGAATGCCGTAGAAGAAATGGAAGCCGCCGATGCCATTGTCCATCGCCATTGCCGCGACATGCTTGTCGGGGCAGATGGCGCCGGCGAGGATGCGGTTTTCGCCGGCAAGCTCGACGAAGCCGAAGCCCTTGGCCGACAGGCGCAGCACCACGCCTGAAATGCCGCCGTCGCGCACCAGAATGTTGGAGCCGACGCCGACCACCGTCAGCGGCACCTCTTCCGGCAATATCTTCAGGAACGCAATGAGATCGTCGACGTCATGCGGCTGGAACATCAATTCGGCCAGACCGCCGGCCCTGAACCAGGTGACGCGATCCATGGGGGCATCCGGCGTGATACGGCCGCGGATATCCTTTACACCGTCTCCGAGAGACGCGAGAAGCTTTTCCCCATTCACCTGTTTCATGCGGACTTTCCCGATAGGCCTTCCAATTGCTTGGGCAGTGCTGCTGCCCATGATGTGATGCTCCCAGCCCCCAACAGAACCACGAAATCACCAGGCTTTGCAACCTCCGCAACCATTTGCGGCAGAAGCTCCGCCGAAGCGAGGAAGCGGGCGTCGCGATGGCCGCCGGATTTGATGCGCGAGACGAGCGACATGGAATCGATACCTTCGATCGCATCCTCGCCTGCCGCATAGACGGGCGCAAGGAAGATGCTATCGGCGTCGTTGAAGCAGGCGGCGAATTCCTCGAACAGGCTAGCGAGACGCGTGTAACGGTGCGGCTGATGGACGGCGATGATGCGCCCCTTGCAGGCCTCGCGGGCCGCCTTCAGCACTGCCTTGATTTCGACCGGATGGTGGCCGTAATCGTCGAAGATCTGCACCCCATTCCATTCGCCGGTCAGCGTGAAGCGACGCTTGACGCCGCCGAAGGAAGCAAGCCCCTTGGCGATATCTTCACTCGATATGCCAAGCCGGTTGGCGACCGCGATCGCCGCCGTGGCGTTGGAAATATTGTGGCGCCCGGGCATCGGCATGACCAGCCCCTTGAGCTCGGTCCTCTGGCCGGTGCGGCGGCGGCGGATCTCAACGTCGAAAATCGAGCGCGTGCCGTCGATGCGCACATTCTTGAAGCGCACGTCGGCCTGCGGGTTCTCGCCATAAGTGATAATCTTGCGGTCCTCGATGCGGCCGACCAGCGACTGCACCTCGGGATGATCGAGGCACATGACGCCGAAGCCGTAGAACGGCACGTTTTCGACGAACTGCCGGAAGGCGGCGCGCACGGCGTCGAAACTGCCGTAGTGGTCGAGATGCTCGGGGTCGATATTGGTGATGACGGCGACATCGGCCGGAAGCTTCAGGAAGGTGCCGTCGGATTCGTCGGCCTCCACTACCATCCACTCGCCCTCGCCCATGCGGGCGTTGGTGCCGTAGGCGTTGATGATGCCGCCGTTGATGACGGTCGGATCGAGCCCGCCGGCTTCGAGCAGCGTTGCGACCAGCGAGGTTGTCGTCGTCTTGCCGTGCGTGCCGCCGATGGCGATCGCATTGCGGAAGCGCATCAGCTCGGCGAGCATTTCGGCGCGGCGCACCACCGGCAGCAGCTTTTCGCGCGCGGCGATGAGTTCCGGGTTGCTCTTCTTGATCGCCGTCGAAACGACGACGACTTCGGCATCACCGAGATTTTCGGCGCGATGGCCGACGGAGACCTCAATGCCTTTATCGCGCAGTCGCTGCACATTGGCGCTGTCCGATTGATCCGATCCCTGCACCTTGTGACCGAGATTGTGCAGCACCTCGGCGATACCGCTCATGCCGATACCGCCGATGCCGATGAAATGGACGAGACCGATCGCCTTCGGCAGTTTCATGCGCGTGTCCTCTTGAATTCTGAGACTGTCTTGCCGGCGGCAATAGCCTCAACCATGTCGGCAAGCAAGTTCGCCGCATCCGGTTTCCCGGCGAGCTTGGCCGCCGCCGCCATGTGCGAAAGCTTGTCCGGATCGTTCATCACATGGCTCAGTATAGAGGTGATGCGTTCAGGCGAAAGCTCCGACTGAGGGATCACCTTCGCCCCGCCGGTCGCAGCCAGTGCGGCGGCGTTCGCCGCCTGATCGTGGTCGAGCGCATGCGGATAGGGCACCAGAATGGCCGGGCGCCCGATGACGGAGATTTCCGAAACAGTGGAAGCGCCGGAGCGGCAGATCACCAGATGCGCTTGAGCAAGACGCTCCGCCATGTCGTTGAAAAATGGTGCGATATCGGCTCCCATCTCCAGCTTGGCGACGCAGCCGCTGACCATCTCCATATCCTCAGGGCGCACCTGCTGCGTCACCCTGAGCCGCGCGCGCAGGCCGTCGTCGAGCAGGCTGATCGCCGTCGGCATCGCCTTGGAAAAATACTGCGCGCCCTGGCTGCCGCCGAAGACGACGAGATTGAAGGGCTCTCCGGAATGCGAGGGCAGGTAAGGCTGCTCGGCGGCGGCAAGGATCGCCGGGCGCACAGGATTGCCTGTTGCAACCGTCTTGTCGGAAAAAGCATCCCCGCTTTCCGGCAGAAAGCCGCCGGCGATCGCCTTGACACGCGGAGCCAGCGCCTTGTTGGCGCGGCCCATGACGGCATTCTGCTCATGCAGCATCGAGGCGACGCCGAGCCGCGTCGCAGCCAGCAGCGGCGGCACGGTGGGGTAACCGCCGAAGCCGACGACAATCACCGGCTTCAGCCGCTGGATCAGCCTTTTGGCCGCTCGCATGCCGCTCCACAGCGTCCACAGCGAGCGGGCGACGGCAACGGGGTTCTTCGAGCCGATCGTCGCCGACGGCACGACATGGATCTGCTCGGCCGGGAATTTGCCGGCATAACGCTCGGCCCGGCTGTCGGTCACCAGATGCACCGAATAGCCGCGCTCCTTCAGCTTGAAGGCCAGCGCCTCCGCCGGGAACACATGGCCGCCGGTCCCCCCGGCGGCAAGCAGAACGATGCCTTTGCTCATGACCTCTTACTCCGCCGGCATGCCGTGCGGGACGCGGAAGAGGCTCCGGTCCTGCGCACGTTTTTCCGGGCGATGGCGTGTCAGCGCCAGGATGAAGCCGGCGGTAACGCAGATCGCCACCATGGAAGAACCGCCGTAGGAAATCAGCGGCAGCGTCATCCCTTTCGCCGGCAGCAGCTCGAGGTTGACGCCGATGTTGATGATCGACTGAATGCCCATCTGCAGCACCAGGCCGGCGACGGCGAAGCGGTTGAAATCGTTCCGCTCGCGATAGGCATGCGACAGGCCGCGCAGCACCAGCGCGGAAAACAGCGCAACGAGCGCCATGCAGAAGACGATGCCGAATTCCTCGGCCGCGACCGAGAAGATAAAGTCGGTATGCGCATCCGGGATGATACGCTTGACGATGCCTTCGCCCGGCCCCTGACCAAACCAGCTGCCGCGGATAATCGCCTCACGCGCCGTGTCGATCTGGAACGTGTCGCCCTCGCCGGTCATGAACTTGTCTATGCGCAGCGCAACGTGCGGAAAGACGTAGTAGGCGCTGAGCAGACCGCCGGCGCCGCCGATGCCGAGCAGCATGATCCATATCCACGGCATGCCGGCCATGAAGAACATGCCACCCCAGACGGCCGTCGTCAGGATGGTCTGGCCGAGGTCGGGCTGGGCGACGAGCAGCGCCGCAACGATGCCGAACAGGATGATGGCAAAGAGATTACCGGGGATTTCAGGCTGACGCGCATGCTCGGCAAACAGCCAGGCGCAGACGACGACGAAGGCAGGTTTCATGAATTCCGACGGCTGGATGGAGAGGCCGGCGATCCAGATCCAGCGCCTGCCGCCCTTGACCTCCTGGCCGACGAAGAGAACCAGCACCATCATGGCGAGCGAAATGATCAGGAGCAGGATCGCGGTTCGTCGCACCTGGCGCGGCGTCAGGAACGATAGCCCGAGCATGACGGCGATCGACGGGATCATGAAGGCCGCATGACGCTTGACGAAGTGAAAAGGCTCTAGCCCGATGCGCTCGGCAACCGCCGGAGATGCCGCAAACGACAGCATGAAGCCGATGCCCATCAGGAAGATGAACATCGCCAGGAAGAAGCGGTCGATGGTCCAGAACCAATCGGCCAGCGGCCCACGTTCCGCGCGGCTTACCATGTCATTTCTCTCCTGTTGCCGGACCGATCAGCATTGTCATTCCGTCAAGGGCGGCCACATGGCTGACGAAGGCATCGCCTCTGACTTCGAAGTTCTTATACTGGTCGAAGCTTGCGCAAGCTGGGGATAACATCACGGCGGAAGCAGCAGCTTCGTCGCGCTCCGCATCGGCCGCCGCATGTGCGACTGCGCGCTCCAGCGTGCCGGAGATCTCGTAGGGCACGGCTTCGCCGAGTGTGGCGGCGAACTCCGCCGCTGCCTCGCCGATCAGATAGGCCTTGGCGATGCGCGGGAAATAGGGCGCGAGAGTCGTGATGCCGCCCGCCTTCGCCAGGCCGCCGGCAATCCAGTAGATGCGATCGTAGCTCGACAGCGCGGGTGCTGCCGCATCGGCGTTCGTCGCCTTGGAATCGTTGACGAAGACGACGCGGCCGCGTTTGCCCACAGGCTGCATGCGGTGCTTGAGCCCGGGAAAGGAGGCAAGGCCGGTGCGAATGTCGTCGGCGGAAACGCCGACGGCAAGGCAGGCGGCGACCGCCGCGGCCGCGTTCTGCGCGTTATGGCTGCCGCGCAGCGTCTGGATGCCGTCGAGATCGTCAAAGGGCAGCATGGCGCCGCCGCCGGCCTGGACGAGCCTGGTGCCCTCGGCATAAATGCCGTCAGCCACCACACTCCGGCGCGAGATGCGAACCACCTTGACACCTGCCCGCTCGACCCGGTCGGCGATCAACGCCGAATGGCTGTCGTCGATGCCGACGATCGCGACATCGCTGCCCGCAACCAGCCGTTCCTTGACGTCGGCGTAGTGCTGCATCGTGCCGTGACGGTCGAGATGATCGGGCGTCAGATTGAGCAGGATGCCCGCGGAAGGGTTCAGCGTCGGCGCCAGATCGATCTGGTAGGAAGAGCATTCGACGACGTAATAACGCCCCGCCTTCGGCGGATGGAGCGTCAGCACCGCCGTGCCGATATTGCCGCCGAGCTGGGTGTCGTAGCCTGCGGATTTCAGTATGTGGGCGATCAGCGCCGTCGTCGTCGACTTGCCGTTGGTGCCGGTGATAGCGATGAAGGGGCAATCCGGCGCATGGGCGCGGCGCTCGCGCACGAAGAGCTCGACGTCGCCGACGATATCGACGCCGGCCGCCCGCGCGAGGTCGACTGTCCAGTGCGGCTTTGGATGGGTGAGCGGCACGCCGGGCGACAGGACGAACAGGGCATGCTGGCTCCAGTCGATGCCGTGCAGGTCTTCCGTCCGAATGCCTTCTGCAGAAGCCTTGGCGACGCTGTCGGGATTGTCGTCCCAGGCGGTCACCTCGGCGCCGCCCGCAATCAGCGCGCGGGCAGTAGCAAAACCGGAACCGCCGAGCCCGAAGAGCGCGACCTTCCTGTCCTTGAGCGTCGTGACCGGGATCATCGCCGCCTCACCGGAGTTTCAGCGTCGAAAGGCCGAGCAGGGCCAGGCCGACGGCGATGATCCAGAAGCGGATCACCACCTGGCTCTCGGTCCAGCCCTTCTTCTCGAAATGATGATGGATCGGCGCCATCAGGAAGACGCGCCGGCCGGTCATCTTGAAGAAGCCGACCTGGATGATGACCGACAGCGTCTCCATGACGAAGAGGCCGCCGATGATCGCCATGACGATCTCATGTTTGGTGGCGACGGCAACGGTGCCGATCGTACCGCCGAGCGCCAGCGAGCCGGTATCGCCCATGAAGATGGCGGCCGGCGGCGCATTGAACCAAAGGAAACCGAGGCCGGCGCCGATGACGGCGCCGAGCACGACGGCAAGCTCACCGGTGCCGGGCACGAAATTGATCTGCAGATAGTTCGCAAACACCACATTGCCGGCGAGATAGGCGATGACGCCGAAGGAGGCGGCGGCGATCATGACCGGCACGATGGCAAGCCCGTCGAGGCCATCGGTCAGATTGACGGCATTGCCGGCGCCGACGATGACGAATCCGCCGAAGACGACGAACATGATGCCGAGATTGATCAGGAAGTCCTTGAAGAAGGGAAAAGCGATCGAGGAGCCGAAGGTCGAACCGGCAGTCCCCGAGGCAAGGGCCGTGCGCATCATGAAATAGACCGCGATGCCGGCGATGACGAACTCGATGCCGAGGCGCGCCTTGCCGGAGAAGCCCTTGTGGCTCTGCTTGGTCACCTTGAGATAATCGTCATAGAAGCCGATTGCGCCGAAGCCCAGCGTCACCAGCAGTGTCGCGACGACATAGACGTTGGAAAGATCGGCCCAGAGCAGCGACGCCCCGACGATGCCGGCCAGGATCATCAGCCCGCCCATGGTCGGCGTGCCGGCCTTCTTGAAATGCGTCTGCGGCCCGTCCGCGCGGATCGGTTGGCCCTTGCCCTGCCGGATGCGCAGCGAGTTGATGATCGTCGGCCCGAAAAGGAAGACGATTAGTGCGGAGGTGAAGAGAGCGGCGCCCGTGCGGAACGTGATATATCTGAACAGGTTCAGAAATTTGAAATATTCCGACAGTTCGACAAGCCAGATCAGCATTCAAGGCCCCTTGTTACCCGGTCAAAGTTCGCGTTGCGTGTCGGAAAATGCCGGGAACTTGTCAAGAAGCGCGGCGACGATCTTGCCGAAACCGATGCCCAGAGACGATTTCACCATCAACACGTCGCCCGGTGCGACCGAATTCAATACATAGTCCGTCAGTTCATCCGTCTTTTCGCGGTACTGTACGTGGACGCTTTCCGGCAGTGATTCCTTCAGCGCAGCCATTTCGGCGCCTGCGAGCCAGACATGTTCGATGCCGGCCGCAAGCAGCGGCCCGGCGAGATCGGTGTGGACCTTCCCGGCATACTCGCCCATCTCGAGCATGTCTCCGAGCACGGCGATACGGCGTCCGCGCCCGGTCGGCTCGGAGGCCGCCAGCAGTGCGATCGCCGCGCGCATCGAAGCGGGATTGGCATTGTAACTCTCGTCGATCAGCGTGAATCTGCTATTACCGCCGCCGATCGACAGCCGGTGGCGTTTGCCCCTGCCCTTTTCCGGCTTCAGCGTCGCAAGTGCATCGATCGCCTTTTCCATGTCGGCGCCGACGATCTTGACAACGCCGAGCGCCGCGAGAGCATTCTCGGCGATATGGCGGCCCGGCGCACCGATCGCGACCTCCAGCGTCTCGCCGCCGATCGTCAGCCACAACGTCGAATTCTCGTCCGCGCCGTTGAATTCCGCTAGCCGGAATTCCGCCTTGGCATGTTGGCCGAAGGAATGAATATGCTCGATGCCGAGCGACTGCGCCGTTCGATCGAGGAAATTGAACTGGTCATTGTCGCGGTTGAGCACGACGTGGCCGCCGGGCTCGAGCCCCTCGAAGATCTCCGCTTTGGCGGCAGCAATCTCCTTGATGCTCTTGAAATTGCCGAGATGGGCCGGCGCGATCGTCGTGATGACCGCAACATCGGGGCGGATCATCGCCACCAGCGGCCGGATCTCACCCGGATGGTTCATTCCGACTTCGTAGACGCCGTAATCGGTATCATCATGCATCCGCGCCAGCGTCAGCGGCACGCCCCAATGGTTGTTGAAGGAGGCGACGGAGGCATGCACCTTGCCCGACGGCGACAGCACATGCCGCAGCATCTCCTTGGTGGTCGTCTTGCCGACAGAACCAGTGACGGCGATGATCTTAGCCCGCGAGCGCTCGCGGGAAGCCTGCCCCAGACGCCCGAGTGCCGCCAGCACATCGTCGACGACGATCATCGGTACCGTCAGGCGGCCGAGGGCGGGAAGCCTCGCTTCGCTGACGACGAGAAGCGAGGCGCCGTTCGCTATCGCCATCGACGCATAGTCGTGACCATCGACGCGGTCACCCTTGATCGCAAAGAACGCCTCGCCTGATGTAATCGAGCGGCTGTCGATGGAAATGCCGGTGATCCCTTCGGGCAAAGTGCCGAAAGGGCGCCCCGCCATCGCTGCGATCATGTCTTCGGTCGTCCAGAGCCAGCTCAAGATTTTAGTTCCTCCAAGGCCTTGCGCACCTCCGCGTGGTCGGAGAACGGCAGTGTGACACTCCCGATCGTCTGCCCTTCCTCGTGCCCCTTGCCGGCAACGATCAGCGTATCGCCGGATTTCAGCATGCCGACCGCCTCGCGGATCGCCGTGGCGCGATCGCCGATCTCGGAGGCGCAACCTGCTGCCGCCATGATCTCGGCCCGGATCGAAGCCGGCTCCTCCGAACGCGGATTGTCGTCGGTGACGATGACGACATCGGCAAGGCGGCAGGCGATTTCGCCCATGATCGGTCGCTTGCCGCGGTCGCGGTCGCCGCCGCAGCCGAAGACGACGACGACACGGCCGGTGGTGAAGGGCCTCACCGAATTCAGCACATTTTCCAACGCATCCGGCTTGTGGGCATAATCGACATAAGCGAGTGCGCCATCTTTGGTATGGCCGACCAGTTCGAGGCGGCCGGATGCGCCGACCAGTTTCTCGAGCGCCGCCATCGCGACCTTCGGCTCGACTCCCGTGGACATGGCAAGTCCTGCCGCAACCAGCGCGTTGGCGACCTGGAAATCGCCGGCCAGCGGAATGTCCACCTCGAAGATCTCATCGCCGATATGGATCTCCGCCGTTTGCTTGTGGCGGAAATGCTCGACGCGTTTCAGCGAGAGATATTGTCCCTTGCGCCCGACGGTGCGGACGTCATGACCGGCATCGGCAGCCGCCTTGATGGCCTGCGCCGACCACGGATCGTCCGCGAAGACGATCGCCGGCGAGCCCTTCGGCAGCAGCGTATCGAAAAGCCGCATCTTGGCGGCCATATAGTCTTCGATCGTGGGATGATAATCCATGTGGTCGCGGCCGAGATTGGTGAAGGCTGCGGCGGCGAGCCTGACGCCGTCGAGACGGGACTGATCGAGGCCGTGGCTGGAAGCCTCCATCGAGGCATGCGTAACACCCTCGTCGGCGAGCTCCGCCAGCAGTTTGTGCAGCGATACCGGATCCGGCGTCGTCAGTGCGCCATATTCATTGCGCGTCGGCGAAACGACACCTGTTGTGCCGATCATCGCGGCTGCATGGCCGGCATGTGCCCAGATCTGGCGGGTGAAAGAGGCGACGGAAGTCTTGCCTGCCGTGCCGGTGACGGCGACCATGGTCTCGGGCTGCCTGCCGTAAAAACGGGAGGCAGCGATGGAAAGAAAGCGGCGCGGCTCCTTGACCGCAAGCACCGGGATGGGAGCATCGACAACCTGGGAGGTGATCGCGACGGCGGCCCCACGGCCGGCGGCATCCGCGATGAAGCCCGCGCCATTCGCCTTGGTGCCGGCGACCGCGACAAAAGCGTTGCCCGATTCCACCTTGCGGCTATCCGAAGACAGGCCTGAGATATCAAGCAAGCCTGCCGGGCCTTCGAGCTGTGCTTCAAGTTCCGGAAACTGATCTCCGGCCAGGTCTCGCAATTTCATCGAACGCACTTTTCTCTCTTGAAGCCGGTTCACCCCTCGCGAATCGGCGTCGGTATTCATTCACACTCAATAAGACACCAGCAAGGCCGAACCGCCCTCCCCAAATTTCGGCTCGATGCCGAGAATGGGAGCCGCGCGGCGGATGATCTCACGAGCGATCGGGCCGGCAGTACCGGCGGAGATCGTTCCACCATACTGCTTTTCGCCTGTTTTCGGCTCGTCGCAGAAGGTGATGACGACATATTGGGGATTATCGATCGGGAAGGCGGAGATAAAGGAGTTGAAGTTGAGCGTCGCGGAATAACGCCCGTTCACCACCTTGTCCGCCGTACCGGTCTTGCTGCCGACGGCAAAGCCCGGCACACGGGCGACGCGTCCCGACCCCTTGTAACCGTTGAAATCGAGAAGATAGCGGATCTCATCGCTGGTCGATTTCTTGAGGACCTGCTTGGAGACCTGATCGGCCTGTTCGCGGGTGCGCGGCAGGAATGTCGGCTCGATCAGCTTGCCGCCGTTGACAAGGGCGGCAGCCGCCACGCCCGTCTGCAGCGCGGTCGTCGAGACGCCGTGGCCGAAGGAAATCGTGATCGAATTGATCTTCTTCCAGACGCGCGGCTGGCTCGGCATCTTCACTTCGGGCAGTTCGGTCTGCATCTTCGTCAGCAGGCCGAATTTGGTCAGATAATCCTTCTGCGCGTCGATGCCCACGAGGTCTATGACGCGCGCCGTGCCGATATTCGACGAATACTGGAAGATTTCGGGAACGGTCAGCCAGCGGCGCTGTCCGTGAAAGTCATGGATGGTGAAGCCACCGATATAGATCGGCTTGCTGGCGTCGAACGTGTCGGACATCTTCACCTTGCCGCTGTCGAGCGCCATCGCCAGCGAGAAGGTCTTGAAGGTCGACCCCATTTCGAAGGTGCCGTTCGTCATCCGGTTGAGCCAGCCTTCCTTGGCGCCCTCCTGCGGATTGTTCGGATCGAAGTCGGGTGCCGATGCCATGCCGAGCACTTCCCCGGTGTGCACGTCGATAACAGCCGCGCCGGCCCCCTTGGACTGGAAATTGTTGACGGCGTTGACGACCGCGTCGCGAACGATGTTCTGCACGCGCAGGTCGATCGACAGCCGCACCGGCTCCAGCGGCTGGTCGCTCGTCATGCCGACCGAGGCGAGATCGGCGAGCCCCTGGTCGTCGATAAATTTCTCCATGCCGGCAACGCCGCGATTGTCGATGTTGACATAGCCGAGGATGTGCGCCGCGGTTGAGCCGCCGGGATAGAAGCGACGCTTCTCCGGCCGAAAGCCGATACCGGGAATGCCGAGCGCGAGGATCTGGCTCTGCTGCTTCGGCGTCAGCTGCCGGCGCAGCCAGGCGAAATGCGAGCTCTTGACCGAAAGCTTCTTGTAGGTGTCCCTGACGTCGAGCTCCGGCAGAACAGTCGCAAGCTTCTCCACCGCCTCATCAACGTCAACGATCTTGTTCGGCTCGGCAAACAGCGAGACCGTGCGGATGTCGGTCGCCAGCACCTCGCCATTGCGATCGAGAATGTCGGGCCGCGAGGCCATCAGCCGGTCGGGCGGCAGGATGCTGGAGACGACCTCCTGATCCTTCATGGCATATTCGACCAGACGACCGCCGATGACGACATAGACACCCATGAAGCCAAGGATCAGCAGCCCTACACGGCTTTTTGCCTGCCCCGTCTTCTTCTTGCGCGACCCCTCGATGGCCACGCCGGCGGAAGGCCCGCCGAAACGGTTATAGACGCCGGCGGAGAAATGCGCCTGGCTCTTCAGGACCATGATGCGGGAAAGAAACGACATTATTCCACCGACCCCGTTTCGATCTCGTCTGCCTCGTCCGCCACCACACCGTGCTGCTGTACTATGCCGCGTGGCGCAGACATCGGCACCGGCTGTGCTTTGCCGGTCGCGCCTTTGGCGCCGGCCATGGTCGCACCCTTGGGACCGGCGTTGGCCTCCGTTACGTCGGGTGCCGGAACCTCGGATCTCAGCATCGGCAGCTCCTTCGCATGCACGAGCGCCGTCGAATCCGTCGGCTGCAGCTGCAATTCCGCATTGTAGGCATTGACCAGCCGCTCCAGCCGGTTCGGCTGCGATTGCAGCGCCCAATCGGCCTTGAGAAGATCGATCGTGTCCTTCTCGAGCTTGATCTCGGCTTCGAGGCGATGAACCTCCTCAAGCTTCAATTCGGCGCGATGCTTGATCGTGTAGGTGACGGCGGCAGTCGCCGTCATGACGCCGATGAGCACGAGATCGAACGTCTTCAGCATATCAACCTCCGAGCTTTCCGAGAGAGGCAAGATTGGGAAACCCGAAGAGCGACATATCCGCCGCCTCGGCGGCCGCGCCCGTGCGCAGGCCAGCGCGCAGCTTGGCGGAGCGGGCGCGCGGATTGGCTTCAGCCTCCGCCTCGCTCGCCGAAACCATCGGCTTGCCGATCGCCGTGAAGGTCGCCGCCCGCTCGTGTGCGGCCGGCAGGTGCCGCGAGCCCGTCGCCTTGCCGGCGCGGTCGGAGAAGAATTTCTTGACGATGCGGTCTTCAAGCGAATGAAAGGTCACGACGACGAGCCGGCCGCCGGGCTTCAGAGCTCGTTCCGCCGCAAACAACGCCTGCGCCAGCTCCCCTAGCTCGTCATTGACGAAAATGCGCAAGGCCTGGAAGACGCGCGTCGCGGGATGGATCTTGTCCTTCATCTTGCGCGGGGTGACCAGCTCGATGAGACCGGCAAGATCGCGCGTCGTTTCGAAGGGCTTTTCCTCGCGCCGCTTCTCGATCGCATGTGCGATTCGCGGCGCCTGACTTTCCTCGCCAAGAAAATGGAAGATGCGGATCAGATCCGCGACTTTGGCGCGATTGACGACATCGGCGGCCGAAACGCCTGTTGCCGACATGCGCATGTCGAGCGGCCCGCTCTTCTGGAAGGAGAAGCCGCGCTCGGGCTCATCGATCTGCATGGAAGAGACGCCGATATCGAGCACGATGCCGTCGAGCCCGCCCTGCGGCGCATGATCGGCAAGATTCGAGAACTGCGCGTGAATGAGCGTGAGACGACCGGCATGAGCGGCAACCATCGCCTGGCCTGCGGCAATTGCGCTGGGATCGCGATCGAGCGCGATCACCTCGGCGCCGGCGGCAAGAATGGCTGCGCTATAACCGCCCGCACCGAATGTACCGTCGAGAATGAGCTTGCCGGGCGCGGGCGAGAGCGCCACGAGGACTTCATTGAGAAGAACAGGAATGTGACGAACCGGTCCGCCACCGGCATCAGTTGAACCTCCGCCAGGATTCGTCACCATTCCGTTCCCTCGTTCCTTCAGGAACGCTTGCCCGCCAGCTTGCGCTCCCCTCGTGCCTGCGCCTGCGCAGCCAGGAATGCCTGCGGCTGCCAGAGCTGAAAATGATCCGCCCGACCGACGAAGGTCACTTCGTCCGAGACGCCGGTAAAGTCGCGGATGAAATCCGTGACCATCAGCCGCCCCTCGGCATCGAGCTTCATGAAGACCCCGCCTCCGTGGATCAGAAGCGACATCGCGTTCGCATCCGGCGAAAACGGATCTTCCGCAGCAATCTGCCGCTCGAATCTTTCGAGAAGATCCGGGCCGCCGACGCTGATCGCCGGAAACACAAAGTCCTGGAAACAGTAAAGCTCCTGGACGTTGCGCTGCGCCAGCACGGAACGGAATGCCGAAGGCACGGAAACCCTGCCCTTGGCATCGATCCTGTTGGTCGCGTTCGAAAGGAAGCGGCTCATGACTCGAAACATCCGTTCCCGCAGGGAGCCGGACAAAAAGACGCCCGAAAGTCCCAATATCAGGCACAGCTTCGCAAGCCGGATGAGCCAAATCCCACCCGACGCTTCCGGAAAGGAAGACGCCTTTGCTTTGCGATGAATGGGCAAATGATTGCCCTGATGCAGTGCGCATTTGGGATAGCATGGGACCATATGGGCGTCAATGGGATACGCCCATTTTGCAACGGACGCATGATCAAACATTTATAAGCTGTTAAGTTTAACAAAGGGTTAGCGGCGCCATTTTCGGCATGACGCGCGTTGGTCGCGCGTCACAAAAAAACAGCCATAAAATGCATGAATATCAGCTTGAAAACAGTTGGTTTCAGCGGCTTAGGGTGAAAATCCCGGCCCTGCCGCAGCACGGATGTTAATCGCCAGTTGGCCTGTAAGCCGGGTTCTGTATGGCTCCGGCGTGAACCGGAACGTGGCAGCCATTCCTCTGGGACAGCGCTCGCACGCTGCCTCACGCAACCCACCCGGACGACTGGCCTGGAAACCGGCCGGAGAGCCTTTCGGCCCGCCGCGTCATCCCTATTCGGTCTTGCTCCCGGTGGGGTTTACCGTGCCATATCCGTTGCCGGAGATGCGGTGGGCTCTTACCCCACCCTTTCACCCTTACCTGTTATGACAGGCGGTTTGCTTTCTGTGGCACTTTCCCTGAGGTCGCCCTCGCCGGACGTTATCCGGCACCGTGTTTCCGTGGAGCCCGGACTTTCCTCACCTTACCGCCTTTCGGCATTGGTAAAGCGCGGCTGCCCGGCCAACTGGCAGGGCTCCCATAAACGAGAGAGCCCGTAATTGCTACTGAAATATAGGGGGCAGCCTTAACGGAAATTAGGTGTGAAATCCGTGGAGTAGCCCTGTTCGCTGATTCTGCCCGACAAAAGCAGCTCCGCGCCGAGCCTGCCGATTTCGTCCGAACTCTTGGCCGAGGTGCCGGCGCAGCCCGTCAGCACCGCGATCCCGGGCGAAGAGGTATAGCCGACCATCGGATAGCTGCTTTCCGTAAACGAGACGACGCAGGCGGCCGTCGAAATCGACAGCGGCGTCATATCGGGCACGAGGTCGGCGACGATGCGCTGGAGATGCGAGCGCACGCTCTCGCGCCCTTCGGTCCTGAACCAGGCTCGCATCTCGATGTCGTTGTGTAAGATCAGATCGTCGGGATCGCCGCCGATCTTCAGGTAGAATTTGCCATCGGGATAACGGATCGGCGGCAGCAGATAGATGTGGATGCCGGGCACGTCGAGAATGAGCGACGGCATCGCCGCAAGGCGGAGCGCATCAGCCTCGCCGACCTCGAACAGCGTTACGGTCCGGCCATAAACCGTCATGGCAACAGGCCGTGGCAACAGATTCTCGGCAATGGAAAATCCGCCCGCCGCCAGCAGCACCTTTTCACTGCGATAGGTGAGGCCCCCGGCAGTCTTGACGCTCGCCAGCCCGCCCCCCTCGCGGATAGAGACCACATGATCCCGGATGACAGTCGCACCTGCCCTTTCTGCCAGCATAGATTGTGCCTTGACCAGTTTACGCGGACTGATATGTCCGGCGCCCCTCGCTTCGAACACACCTGCACTGCGGGCGGGAAAGGCAAAGAAGGGAAATGCGGTCTTCAATCCGCCGGCGTCCAGAAGCCTGGTCTCGACGCCGAGCGAAACGGCGGCCTGCCGAGTCCTTTCGAGATAATCGCTCCCATCAGGCGCGACGACGACGCAGCCGGCCTCCCGATAGAAGTCGATGCCGCTCTCGTTCGCGATCTCGCCGTAGCGACCGATCGAACGATTGGCGAGCAGCGCCCAGTTGCGGTCGGGATCGATGGTGCGGGTAATGCGCCCCTCGTCGTAATGGCTGGCGAAAACGCCTTCATGCGCCTTGCGATCATCAGGCTCGTCCGGGCCGATCACCGCGACACCATCCGTCTGCCGCGCCAGATGCCGCGCGGCAGCGGCTCCCATCAGCCCGCGGCCGACGACGATATATTTGAAATCGACTGCCATGATATTCCTCTCAAGCGAAGACGGGCGCCAATTCGCGGCCGAAGTCCTCGTCCCCGAGCCGCCCTTCCTTAAGAAGCACGGCGCCAAGACGCCCGAGTTCGTCGGAGGATTTGGCCGCGACGAAATTGCCGCCGGTCAGCACCGCAATCCGCGGCGACTGCGTGAAGCCGACATAGGGATAACCGGTCGGGGTGAAATTCGCCACACACGGAGCCGACGTGACCGGGCAGCCGGCAAGCTCCGGCATCAGTTGCAGGGCGATGCGCGAGAGATGATCGCGCTCGGCCACACTGCCGTCGGAACGGAACCACGTGGCGGCCTCTTCCAGCCGGCTGAAGGAAAGCGCCTCGGTATCGCCGCCGAGCTTCAGATAGGTCTTGCCATCGGGATAACGCACCGGCGGCAGAATATAGATGTGATCCTCCTCTCGGTCGCCGAGCACAATGGTCGACGGCATGTCGCCGAAAATCGTCATCTCGCGCTCGCCGATCTCGTAGAAGACAACGGTACGCGCCATGACTCTCAGATCGACGCGACGCGGCAGCAAAGCATGGAAATTGCTGAAAGCGCCAGCCGCGACCAGCACGCCCTCGGCACTGTAGCTTCTGTCGCCAGCTGTCACCTCGACATGGGAGCCCGCGTCGCGCACCGATGTCACGGTCGCTTCGATCAGCGAGACGCCGCCCTGTTCGGCGAGCTTGGCTTGCGCGCGCACCAGCGCCCGCGGATTGATGTGCCCGGCACGATTGCTCTCGAAATATCCGCTGAAGTCGGGGGCGACGTTAAGATAGGGAAAACGCTGCCTGAGTTCCGCCGGCGCGACGGTCTCGATATCGCTACCGAGCGTTCGGCTGACGGCCAGCGCCCTCAGAAGAAAATCCTGCTCATCCCTAGGCGCCGGCCCGGCGAAAAGGCAGCCGACTTCCGAAAAGAAGGAAATGCCGCTCTTCGCCTCAATGTCGCGGTAGCGGCCGAGCGCCCGCGCAGCGAAGGTTCCCCAGGCAAGATTGCCGTCGAAGGTGCGGGTAATGCGCGCTTCGTCATAGTGGCTGGCAAAGACGCCGCGATGAGCCTTACGCTCCTCGGGCTCCGGCGGGCCGATCAGCGCGATGCCGTCGGCCATGGAGGAGAGGTGCCGTGCCGCCGCCGTCCCCATCATGCCGCGCCCGATGACGATGAACCTGAAATCGACTGCCATATCTCACCCCATCTCGAGGTGGCCCACCTCGTTTCGAGGTGGGATATCATGGCGCGCATCCCGATTCATATCGCAAAAACAGCGGCGGAGGATTTTCCTCCGGTCCGCTCGGCGGCTCAGTCGAGCATTGCCAGGACCTTACCGCAATAGGTCTTCGAAACCGGGTTCATGCGCGTTGCGCCGTGGCCGGCATTATACTTGAGGATGGTGTTGCAGGTCTCTCCACCACCGAGATCATGGGCAGCAGCCAGATATTTCATGCCGTACTTGATGTTGGTTTCCGGATCGAACAGGCCCTTGGCGCTGCCGGAATAACCCATCATGCGGGCCGTTGCAGGCTTTATCTGCATCAGGCCGATTTCACCGTGGCTGCCGCGTGCATTCGGATTGAAATTGCTTTCGACGCGGATGACCGCGGTCGCAAGCGCAACTGGTACAGCATATTGGTTCGCATATTTGCTGATCAGCGCGGAATAGGAATCGCCGGCAACATTGGCGACGGAATAACCGCTCTGGCGCTCGACCGTCTTCAGCGGGCGTTCCGCCGTCTTGAGCGGACGCTTCGCCGGCTTGACCGAACGTTCCGCTTTCTTCAACGGACGCTCTACCTTCTTCGAAGGACGCTCGACTTTCTTCACCGGCGCATCGGCTCGCACACCCCAATCATTCGCAAGCGCAAAGCTATTTCCCGCCAGCACCATGCCAACGCATGTTGCAGCAACAACAATCAGTTTTCTCATGTAGTCTTGAACACTCCGACCCAAAGAATTTCCGGACGGCGCGCCTCGCTGTCATAATGAATACCAGATCAATGACCGATCGGGATTCACGGTAATTCTTATCGTTTCACATATCGCCCGTAGTTTAACCCGAAAACAACCCCGAGCACCGCTTGGCGGACGTTCTTAGACCATCGTAATGAGGAGATAATAGGGAAATGATGTGGCAGGCCGAATTTCGCGCTGCAATGCGAAATTCGGCGTTTGAGTAATTGCCGAGAATCAGGAGTAACGCGGCAACGCCGACAGCAGCCGGTGCAGCGTGTCGATCGTCGAGAAATCGGCGATCCCGTCCACCCGTTCCGGCCGGAAATGGCGCTGGAAGGCTTCCACATCGCCGGCCGTCTTTTCGGAGAATTTCCCCGTAATTTCAGTACTGTAACCATAAAGCGACAGCATCGACTGCAGCGCTTCCACCGGCTGGCCGGCGTCCCCGCGCTGAAAGAAACGCCCACCGGTGATCATCGCCGGCTCGACCCAATGGCCCACACCCGCCCGATGAAGCTCGGCCCAGGGGAATTTCTCGCCCGGATCGACCTTGCGAATCGGTGCGACATCGGAATGCCCGAGCACCCTTTCCGACGCGATCGACCAACGTTTGACACAGTCGCGACACAATTCGATGACTGCTGCGATCTGTTCTTTCGGATAGTCGGGAAGGCCGCCGGGATGGCCGGCATTGGCGATTTCGATCCCGATCGACAGCGAATTGATATCGCTCTCGCCGTGCCAGCTGCTTTTGCCCGCATGCCAGGCGCGCCGCGCCTCCGGCACGAGCTGGATCACCTCGCCATTCTCGTGCACGAAATAATGGCTGGAAACCTGGCTCTCTTCCCGACAGAGCCAGTCGAGCGCGCCATCGGCCGTCGGCATACCGGTATAATGCAGGAGGATCATGTCGGGACGCCGCCCGTCCGCCCGCTCGCCGTGGTTGGGCGACGGCCGCACGCAAGCGCCTCGATAATCGGCCTCGAAAGAGGTCATGCGGCGCGGCGTTCCTTCTCGATCGCCGCATAGGCGGCGTTCAGCGCCGCCATGCGCTCATTGGCGATCAAGTGAAACTCCTTCGGCACCCCACGCGAGATCAGTCGATCGGGATGATGTTCGCTGACCAGGCCGCGGTAACGGCGGCGGATCGTCGGAAAATCATCGGAAGGCGACACGCCGAGCACCTTGTAGGGATCGCCGCCAGACGAGACGTGGCGAGCGGCGATCTGGTCGAAACGTGTCTCGCTCATTTCAAAGATTTCGGCGATGTGGCGCAGGAAATTCAGTTCCTTCTCATGGATCAGCCCGTCGGCCTTGGCGATATGGAAGAGGCCGTCGAGCACGTCTTCCAGCACCGTGCAATTGGCCGCGCAGGTGGTGCAGAGCGTGGAGAGCCGCTCGGCGTAGGCCTCATAGCCGGCAACATCCTGACGCGCGAGGTTATAAAGTCTGGCGACATTCTTGGCCTGGTCCTCGGGAAATTCGAAGATTTCCCGGAAGGCCTCGACCTCCCTCTCGCTGACGATGCCATCGGCCTTGGCCATCTTGGCCGAAAGCGCGATGATTGCCACGGAGAACGCCACTTTGCGCCGGGTTTCGGGATCGCCTTCGAAAACCGTTCGGATCGCCTCGACGACCGCGGAAAGCGCATTGCCCGCGGTATTGCCAATGGCATTCAACAGTTTTTCCCAGAAGGACATCGAAAATCTCTCGCACGCTTGTCAAGTATGAGCAATCAGCTTGACCAAAGAATCTGAGCCTTTGCAAGGCGACGATTGGTCGTAGGATCGAAAACAGTTTTCACAATTCGGTAATTATTGCACCGCAGCAAGCGGTCGGTCGCTTTCGCCGGATCGGCCGTAAGAGAGTGCTCGCACCATCTCACTCGATGCTTAACCGCCGATTTCCACAAACAGCTCCAGACAACCAACGCGGGCTTGAAACGATTATATCGATACTTCGCGCCGCCTTCGCCGTTGAACCCGGCAAAAAGCCGCTTCTTTCGTAAATTCTTTACTTTACAGAGCCCTTTCCCTGCCGCATCCATGCGCTAGCTAACGCCGCCCACAGAAACATCGCAGGAGGGATCCATGGCCAAACAGAAAGTCGCAATGCTGACCGCCGGAGGCCTGGCGCCCTGTCTTTCCTCCGCCGTTGGCGGCCTCATCGAACGCTACAGCGACGTCGCCCCCGAGATCGACATCATCGCATATAAGTCCGGCTATCAGGGCGTGCTGCTCGGCGATCGCATCGAGATCACCCGCGACATGCGCGAGAAGGCGCCGCTGCTGCATCGCTATGGCGGCTCACCGATCGGCAACAGCCGCGTCAAGCTCACCAATGCCGCCGACTGCGTCAAGCGCGGCCTTGTCAAGGAAGGCGACAACCCGCTGAGGGTTGCCGCCGAACGTCTTGCCGATGACGGCATTACCATTCTCCACACGATCGGGGGCGACGACACCAATACCACCGCCGCCGACCTTGCCGCCTACCTCGCCGCCAACGGCTACGACCTGACCGTCGTCGGCCTGCCGAAGACGGTCGACAACGATGTCGTCCCCATCCGCCAGTCGCTCGGCGCCTGGACGGCCGCCGAAGTCGGCGCGCATTTCTTCGACAATGTCAGCAACGAGCAGACGGCCGCACCGCGCACGCTCGTCATCCACGAGGTGATGGGTCGTCATTGCGGCTGGCTGACGGCGGCCACCGCCCGCGCCTATCTTCAGCGCACCAGCCGCAACCAGTATGTCGATGGCCTGATGATGGACGCGCACCTGAAGAGCATCGACGCCGTCTATCTGCCCGAAATGGCCTTCGACCTCGACGCCGAGGCCGCCCGCCTGAAGGACATCATGGACCGTACCGGCCACGCCACCGTCTTCGTCTCGGAAGGCGCATGCCTCGACGCCATCGTCGCCGAGCGTGAAGCTGCCGGTGAGACCGTCAAGCGTGACGCTTTCGGCCACGTGAAGATCGACACGATCAATGTCGGCGCCTGGTTCCAGAAGCAGTTCGCCAACCTGCTGAACGCCGAGCGCTCGCTGGTGCAGAAATCGGGCTATTTCGCTCGCTCGGCCCCGGCCAACGGCGACGACCTCAGGCTGATCCAGAGCATGGTCGATCTCGCCGTCGAAAGCGCGCTCAATAAGGTCTCCGGCGTCACCGGTCACGACGAAGCGCAGAACGGTAAGTTGCGCACTATAGAATTTCCCCGCATCAAAGGTGGCAAAGCTTTTGACCTGTCGACGGCATGGTTTGCCGAAGTCATGGACAATATAGGGCAGAAATACAAAGAAGCATGATTGACGGACGGTTAATATGGTGTCTTTGCTTGTTCCCGACGGAATAGGAGGAGATTCCATGTCGCTTGAAGCCTGGCTCGCTTTTGCTGCCGCATCCGCCATCATGCTGGCCATACCGGGACCGACGATACTGCTCGTCGTTTCCTATGCGCTCGGTCATGGCCGCCGGACGGCCTTTGCGACGGTGAGCGGCGTGGCGCTTGGCGACTTCACCGCCATGACCGCGTCCCTCTTCGGTCTCGGCGCGGTGCTCGCCACCTCCGCCGCCCTCTTCACCCTTTTGAAGTGGATCGGCGGCGCCTACCTGATATGGCTGGGAATCAAGCTCTGGCGCGCTCCGGTGATTGGCGAGCCGGTCGCCGACAACGACAATCTGCCGGAGGAAAAGTCGCTTAAGATCTTCCTCCACGCCTATGTCGTCACCGCCCTCAACCCCAAGAGTATCGTCTTCTTCGTCGCCTTCGTGCCGCAGTTCCTCAACCCGGCCCTGCCCTTCTTCGGGCAGATGGCGATCATGGAAGCGACCTTCCTCGTGCTGGCGATCCTCAACGCCGCCACCTATGCTTTTCTCGCCCATTCCGCTCGCGGACTGATTCGCAAGGCGAGCGTCCAGCGCGCCGTCAACCGGACCGGCGGCACCCTGCTGATCGCCGCAGGCGCCGTCACCGCTGGGTATCGCCGTATTGCGGCTTAAAAATCCGGTTATCGCGCTATTGCAGCTTAGAAATATTCCGTGGTTGCCGGATTGCAACGAATAGGTTAATGGGGTCATCGGGTTTAAGCTTTTTAGTAACTTTTATAACGCTGCCGGGGCGGCGCGATTTCACGAAAGTGACGGAATGGTGGCGATCGGATTGTCCGGCCTGAAACGCGGTCTTGCCGTTTCAACGGTGCTCTGCTGCGGCGTGATCACTGGCTGCACGAGCGTCGAATATACCTCTCAGGCCGAACTGACAGCTGCTCAGACCGTGGTTCCGACGCCGAAGCCGGGCGAAGACGCGATGCTCGCCGCGGTCCCGACAGCGGAAGGTGCTGCCGGCCAGGCAATCGCCGGTGCCGTCCTTCCCCAGGCAGCTCCGTCACTCACCGCAACGGCGATGCCGACTGCGCCGGGCTCCCAGCCCGCCGATCTGACCATGCAGGCAGGCATACAGCCGGCAGCCTATGCGCAGATCCCGCTGACGCCCGAGATGACAGCGATCCAGTCCGTCGTGCCGACGCCGCGCCCGGGAACGCCGTCACAGCCGGCAACGCAGCTTGCCTTCGCCGCCACGCCGCAGAACAGCGCGCTTGCAGCACTTGCCGCAGTCGACACCACGCCGCGCTCCATGGACTACGGCTTCGACGAATCCGGACCGATCGATCCGCCGACGGCTCCCCCGATGTTCAGCGACGACGATAGGGACGATGCGCCGACCGTCGAGAAGAGCTTCGTCACCAAGCTCATCCAGAAATATTCGAAGATCTATGAGATTCCCGAGACGCTGCTCCACCGCATCGTCCATCGCGAAAGCCGCTACAATCCGAAAGCTTACAACAAGCGCGGCTATTTCGGCCTCATGCAGATCAAATACAACACCGCCAAATCCATGGGCTATGACGGTGCGCCGGGCGGCCTCTTCGACGCAGAGACCAACATCAAATATGCCGCGAAATACCTGCGCGGCGCCTGGCTCGTCTCCGACAACAAGGAAGACGACGCCGTCCGCCTCTATGCGCGCGGCTATTACTACGACGCCAAGCGCAAGGGCATGAGTGATGTCGCCCAGGGTAATTACTGAACCGGGCAGCTGCCGAAACAACCAATTGAAACAGCGGTCATAGCCTACGGCTGCGGCTGAACCTCCCGTTGTGATCCGGCCTGCTGTTGCGGCGCTCCCGATTGCGGCGACGCCGCCAGGATCGCCTTCAGAAGCGTTTGGGGCTGATAGCCGAGCCAGCCCGGCGTCAGGCCGAGTCGGACGACGATCAGATTGGCGGAAGGCACGATCGCCATGCTTTGCCCGTCATGCCCCGTGAGCCAGAACGTATCCTCTGGCAACCCGAACGCGGCGCTGGAGCCACCGGGCGCGAGCCAGGCCTGACCTTGCGTATACCGGCCGTTCGAGGCAGCCGTCGGCGTGCGCATGGCGCCGACGAAGCCCTCCGGCAACAGCCGCTGGCCGTTCCACACCCCATCCTGCAGCAGGAACTGTCCGAAGCGGGCCCAATCATGCGCCGTCGCGTAGAGATAGGAGCTTCCGACAAAGGTGCCGCGCGCGTCGAGTTCGAAGACGGCACTCGTCATGCCGAGCGGCAAGAAGAGCGCGTCGTGCGGATAGGAGAAGGCTGCCAGCGCATTGCCGACTCGGTCCATCCAGATGCGCGACAAGAGCACCGCCGTGCCGCTCGAATAGCGGAAGCGCTGACCCGGTGCCGCCTCCATCGGCGCATTGGCCGGCAACGACACCATATCGGGGTCGAGATAGAGCATGCGCGTCACGTCAGCGACGTTGCCATAGTCCTCGTTGAACGCCAGGCCGCTCTCCATACCGAGCAAGTCGGATACCTTGATCCTGGCGCGCTGATCGTCCTTCCACTGCGCCAGCAGATGATCATCGTCGAAGGAAATCTTGCCATCGAGCATCAGCCGGCCGAGGATGGCCGCATTCACCGTCTTCGTCATCGACCAGCCGATCAGCGGCGTCTTCGCTGAAAATCCGGGACCATAGGCTTCAGCGACGATTCGGCCATCGCGCACCACCACGATTCCCCGCATGGCCGGGCCGGCAAGCCCTGTATCGTTAAGCACCGCAGCGATCTTTTCGTCCCGACCGCCGACACCCTCGCCTTCCGGCCACAACGCCGCGTTCGCCTCCATTCTTGCCGGCGCGTCGAAAGCTGCGGCATTCGCCGCCGCCTCGAAATTGCCGTCGGGCACGCTCGTGCAGCCGAAAGCGCCGCGGTAGAGCGCGTAACTCGAAGCAAACAGCCCCAGGAAGCGCGCGGTCACACGGTTGTTGTCGCGGTCGACGCTGACGCGCACGAGCCGCAGCAGCGGATTTCCCGGCGCCTGCACGTCATCCGTCAGCACGTCTTCGGCGTTCCGTCCGGCAATGAAGACATTGGAGCAGACGATCTTGGCGGCATAGCCGTCGCCGACGCGCAGAAGCTCCGGCGGCCGGACGAACAGCCAGGCAGCGCCGGCAACGACGATGAGAACGACAAGGAGAGCAAGCGCCTTCAGGATACGCAGGACAAATCGCATGGCATTCCTCCGAATGCCCGGAGAGAAGCAGGAATTCCGTCTGCCGGAAAGGGCGCGGCGCGAAGAATATTCCGTCACCCGATCACTTTCCGAGGAGGGCGATGTTTTCGAACGGCGCAGGCCCACAGCCCGCGTCATCAAACTGTAGCAGTGGCGCGCTACACGCCCTGAACGCTAAAAAGGTGACAGACTCATGTCAGAATTTGCACCGGATGCCGGCTTCCGCAAGAACCGGAAACTCAAGGACGCCCTTCTCCGCCACAAGGCTTTTTCGAAGGAGGGCTTCTCCGAGCGTCTCTTCGGTCTTCTCTTCTCCGGCCTCGTCTATCCGCAGATCTGGGAGGATCCGGATCTCGACATGCAAGCGATGGAGCTGAAGACCAATCATCGCATCGTCACCATCGGCTCCGGCGGCTGCAACATGCTCGCCTATCTCTCCAAGGCGCCGGCCTCGATCGACGTCGTCGACCTCAACCCGCACCATATCGCGCTGAACAAACTGAAGCTCGCCGCCTTCAAGCATCTGCCCGATCATACGGATCTCGTCCGCTTCCTGGCGATGCCGAACGAGAAGTCGAACAGCCGCGCCTTCGACCGGCATCTTGCCGCCAATCTCGACGAGGCGACCCGTAGCTATTGGAACGGCCGCAAATTCGGACGCCGCCGCGTCACCGTCTTCGACCGCAATATCTATGAAACCGGCCTGCTCGGCCGCTTCATCGGCGCGGCCCATCTCCTTGCCCGTCTGCACGGCGTCAAGCTGCGCGAAATGACCAAGACCCGCTCGATCCGCGAGCAGCGCCAGTTCTTCGACGAGCAGATCGCCCCGCTGTTCGAAAAGCCGGTCGTGCGCTGGATCACCGGCCGCAAAAGCTCGCTCTTCGGCCTCGGCATTCCGCCGCAGCAATACGACGAGCTCGCAAGCCTTGCCGCCGATCATTCGATCGCGCCGGTGCTGAAGCATCGCCTGGAAAAGCTCGCCTGTCATTTCCCGATGCGTGACAACTATTTCGCCTGGCAGGCCTTCGGCCGCCGCTACGGCACGGAAGAAGAAGGCCCGCTGCCGACCTATCTGAAGCCGGAGCACTACGAGGTGATCCGCGCCAATGTCGACCGCGTCAACGTCCACCACGCAAGCTTCACCGAACTTCTGGCCCGCGAGCCGGCCGCCTCGCGCGACCGCTACATCCTGCTCGACGCGCAGGACTGGATGACCGACGAGCAACTGAACGACGTCTGGCGGGAAATCACCCGCACGGCGCGTGAAGGTGCCCGCGTGATCTTCCGCACCGCCGCCGAAAAGAGCATCATCGAAGGCCGCCTGTCTCCGTCGATCCGAGATCAGTGGGATTATTTCGAAGAGAAGTCGCGAGAGCTGACGGCGCTCGATCGCTCCGCGATCTACGGCGGCTTCCATATTTACGGGAAGAAGGCGTGAGCAAAGTCGGCGCCGAGACGGCAGGAAACAGCAACGAACATGCCAGCCTGATGGATGGCATGTATCGCTACCAGCGCCATATCTACGACCTGACCCGCAAATATTACCTCCTCGGCCGCGACAGCACGATTCGCAATCTCGACGTGCCTGATGGCGGCACGCTGCTCGAAGTCGGCTGCGGCACCGGGCGTAACATGGCTTTGGCGCACAGGTATTTCCCGAGCGCCAAGCTGTTCGGCCTCGACATTTCCCAGGAAATGCTGATCTCGGCGCGCAAGACCTTCGCTACGAAAGCGACAATCCCGGAATTCCGCGTCGCCGACGCCACGGCGTTTACGCCGCGCGAATTCGGCGTCAGCGGCTTCGACCGCATCCTGATTTCCTATGCTCTGTCGATGATCCCGGACTGGGAACGCGCCGTCGATGCATCGATCGCCGCACTCAATCCCGGCGGCCAGTTGCACATCGTCGATTTCGGCCAGCAGGAAGGCCTGCCGCGTTGGTTCCGCCGCATGCTGCAGGCCTGGCTTGCGAAATTCCATGTCACTCCGCGCGCCGATCTGCAGGAGGTCCTGGAAGCGCAGGCCGAGGAACACAATGCGCGATTGTCCTTCGAAACAGTCGGCGGCGGTTACGCCTGGCGGGCGGCCATTATCAGCAGACGCTCATAATTCGCTTGAAACTAACCGATTTTTTACGTTGATATGGTGAAAAGAGGGTTATTCCTCTGCTGGACTCGTTTTTCTCGAAGGTCAGGCTGTGGGGCAAAGAGATCATTCGGTTCACGACGGGATACCCATGCGCCGGCTTTTGTTTTGCGTTCTGCCCCTTGCCATCATGCTGGCCGGCTGCTCCTCTTCCGGTCACGACTATCTCGAAACCGCATCGATAAAGCCGAAGACGCGCTTCCAGGACACCGATCCGCAGGATTTCGGTCCGAAGCATCCGCAGCAGAATGCAATCCACGGCATCGACATCTCCAAATGGCAGGGCGATATCGACTGGGCGACGGTGAGGAATTCCGGCGTCGCCTTCGCCTTCATCAAGGCGACGGAAGGCAAGGACAGGGTCGACCCCCGCTTCGATGAATATTGGCGCGAAGCACGCGCCGCCGGCATCCCGAACGCCCCCTACCATTTCTATTATTTCTGCTCCTCGGCCGATGAGCAGGCCGACTGGTTCATCCGCAATGTGCCGAAGGAGGCCATGCGCCTGCCGCCGGTGCTCGACGTCGAATGGAACGCCGAATCGAAGACCTGCCGCTACCGCCCCGACGCGGAAACCGTGCGCTCTGAAATGCAGCGTTTCATGGACCGGCTGGAGGCCTATTACGGCAAGCGCCCGATTGTCTACACCTCGGTCGATTTCCACCGCGACAATCTCGCCGGCTACTTCCAGGATTATCATTTCTGGGTCCGCTCGGTGGCAAAACATCCCGAGGTGACCTATTCCGACCGCCGCTGGGCCTTCTGGCAATATACCTCGACCGGCATTATTCCCGGCATCAAGGGGCCGACCGACATCAACGTCTTTGCCGGCAGCGCAAAGAACTGGAACAATTGGGTCGCGGCCGTTTCCAAGGATAGAAATTCTTAGTAACGTCTTTCAATCTTTCTTGCTTCCGTCACATTCCTCTGTGAAAGCGACGGGCATCCATTTGCTATAAGGACCGCATTCATGCACCGCTCGCTCACAAGCCGCTCTGCACTCGCCCTCCTGTTTGCCCTCGCTTTTGCAGGCGGCGCGGCCGCCCAGCAGGCGCCCGCGGCCTCGGCTCCGGCAGCCCCCTGCGGCGGCGATCTGTCTGCCTTCCTCCAGGGCATCAAGGCTGATGCGGTCGCCGCAGGCGCCAGCGCCGCAGCCGCCGACGAGGCGCTGGCCGGCGCCGAAATCGATCCCAAGGTCCTGAGCCGGGATCGCGCCCAGGGCGTCTTCAAGCAGACCTTCCTCGAATTCTCGCAGCGTACCGTCAGCCAGGCCCGTCTCGACATCGGCCGCCAGAAGATGAAGCAACATGCCGACGTCTTTGCCCGAGCCGAGCAGGAATTCGGCGTTCCCCCCGGCGTCATCACCGCCTTCTGGGCGATGGAAACCGATTTCGGCGCCGTCCAGGGCGATTTCAACACCCGCAATGCCCTGGTGACGCTGTCGCACGACTGCCGCCGCCCGGAGCTCTTCCGCCCGCAGCTGATCGCTTTGATCGAGATGGTCGAACACGGCGACCTCGACCCCGCCACCAACACCGGCGCCTGGGCTGGCGAGATCGGCCAGGTTCAGATGCTGCCACGCGATATCATCGCCTATGGCATGGACGGCGACGGCGACGGCCATATCCACGTGAAGCAGAGCGGCCCGGACGCCGTCCTGACGGCGGCGAAATTCATCCAGCACCTCGGCTTCGAGCGCGGCCAGCCCTGGCTGCAGGAAGTCACCGTGCCCGACAACCTACCGTGGGAGAAATCCGGCCTCGGCGGCACGATGAAGGCCGGCGAATGGTTCGCGCTCGGCGTCAAGCCGCGCGACGGCAACACCGCCTTCGGTGAACTCGAAGGTGATCTCGTGCTGCCGCAGGGCCGCATGGGACCGGCCTTCATCGCCTATCCCAATTTCAAGATCTATCTCGAATGGAACAAGTCGTTCATCTACACGACATCGGCCGCCTATTTCGCGACCCGCCTTTCCGGCGCCCCGACCTATCTCAAGGGCGCACCGGAACAGGGGCTTGCCAACGACCAGATGAAGACGCTGCAGACCAAGCTGCAGTCGCTCGGCCACGATGTCGGCGAGATCGACGGCATTCTCGGTTCCGGAACGCGTATCGCGATCCAGAAGGAACAGCAGCGCTTGGGCATACCGGCCGACGGCTGGGCGACGCCTGCCCTTCTCAACGCTCTCTGATCGCCGACAGCCGGCCTCCATCCGTTTGACAAGAAACGGGTGGCGCCGTTTTCCGCTTACGCTAAAACTTCATGGTCAAAAGCCGTCGGTTTTCGACCAACGTCCGGCGGAGATGCGATTTGCGGTGGAGGACGCGGCGTGGAAAGCAGAATGAATGCCTGGACCTGGGGCTTGCTGGTCCTGCTCGGTCTGATCTGGGGCGGCTCCTTCTTCTTTGCCCGTATCGCCGTCCAGCACGTGCCGCCGCTGACCCTCGTCTTCCTCAGGCTGCTGCTCGCGGCACTCGCGCTGCATGTCTATATTGCCGGCCGTTTGGACATCTATTCTATCCTTCAGGCCCGCTGGCGCGAGTTCCTGGTCCTTGGCCTGATCAACAATGCGCTCCCGCACGCGCTGATCTTCTTCGGCCAGACCCGCATCGGCGCCGGCCTTGCGGCGATTTTGAACGCGACGACACCGATCTGGACGGTGCTCATCGCCAATTACTTCACATCGGACGAGAAGCTGTCCTCGGCAAAAATCGCCGGCTGCCTCGTCGGCCTCGCCGGAACTGTCGTGCTGATCGGTCCCGGCATCTCGACAGAAAGCGAAGCGCCGCTCTGGCCGTTGCTCCTTCCCGTGCTTGCCGCCGTCTCTTATGGTTTTGCCGCCACCTACGGCAAACGCTTCAGGGATGTTCCCGCTCCTGTCACATCGGCGGGCCAACTGACCGCCTCCTCGCTGATCGCACTGCCACTGTCGCTGGTAGCAGATCGCCCCTGGACTCTTGCCGTACCGCCGGTCGATGCGATCCTCGCCGTTCTGGCGCTGGCGCTGCTGTCGACCGCCTTCGCCTATATCCTGTACTTCAGGATCATGGCCGCCGCAGGCGCCACCAATGCCTCTCTCGTCACCCTTTTGGTACCGCCGAGCGCCATCCTTCTCGGCGTACTCTTCCTCGGCGAAACGCTCAGTCTTGCCGAATTCGCCGGCATGGCCCTCATCGGTTTCGGGCTAGTCATCCTCGACGGCCGCGCCTATCGCCGGCTGGCGAGAACAGCCTGAAATCCGGTTGCAGTTTCCTTTTGTTTTCAACCGCTTGCGGCGCCGCCATGTTTTGGGCGCATAGGTAAACTGGCGATCGCTCGATTTAACGGCATGTTAAATTCTGTGAACAAAAATTAATCAGAAATTATTACGTTACTTCAATGGCTTATCAAATCTGATTTCGATTTATCCACCGACCACTTCGGCAGCGCAGCATAAAATCCGCTTTTCAACCGACATATTTCAGACATAATATCCGCGGGTTAACGCGAGGAGACAGACATGGGACTCACGCAATCCTTGAATGTTCTGTTGGTCAGTGCAGCGTTTGCTTTCGTCCTGTCCATGCTCTTTATTTGAGCTGACGGGCTGGTAATGCTGATAGTGCCTAAACTCCCCTGATCAATCCGCCAACGAAAAAGCGCATGTCCCGCCCGACATGCGCTTTTTCACTTTTGAACGTCTGAAAGGATCAAGCGGCGGCGCCCGCGCTCTTTGCCGACCGGCGGGAGAAGCCGAGATTGTCGAGCACCGCGGAAACCAATGGCGCGCGGTTCATCGTATAGAGATGGAAATCACCGAT
Organism: Rhizobium sp. CBN3; assembly: GCF_030518245.1. Classification (NCBI taxonomy): domain Bacteria; kingdom Pseudomonadati; phylum Pseudomonadota; class Alphaproteobacteria; order Hyphomicrobiales; family Rhizobiaceae; genus Rhizobium; species Rhizobium sp. CBN3. The sequence continues at coordinate 68,349 of NZ_JAULSE010000015.1, read as the reverse complement.
GCCGCGCCGGACGAGATCCTCGATCTGCTCGGCAGCAACTTCGGCCGCAACCTTCGCCCGATCCTCGGGCTTGTCGTCAAATCCCGCGAAGCGCTGATCGAGGAAGGCCGGGATAACCGCGCCGCAGGCGCCGGCGAACCGCTTCAGCTGCGTCAGGTTCTGGATCGGCATGATACCGGGCACGATCGGGATCGAGATGCCGGCGGCGCGCACCTGCTCCAGGTAACGCTCGAAATTGTCGTTGTCGAAGAAGAACTGCGTCAACGCCCTGTCGGCGCCGTTATCGGCCTTGCGCTTCAGCATGTCGATATCGGCGGCCGTATCACGGCTTTCCGGGTGCTTTTCCGGATAGGCGGAGACCGAAATCTCGAAATCACCGACCGACTTGAGGCCGGCCACCAGTTCCGCGGCATTGGCGTAGCCGCCGGGATGCGGCTGATAGGGCGCGCCGACGCCGCCAGGCGCATCACCGCGCAACGCCACGAAATGCTTTACGCCGACCTTACGAAACGTATCGATCATTTGATGCGTTTCCTCCTTCGTCGCACCGACGCAGGTCAGGTGCGAGGCGGTGGCAAGCGGCGTCTGCGCCAGGAAGCGCGTCACAGCGGACAGCGTCGGCGCCTTGGTGGTGCCGCCGGCGCCATAGGTCACCGACACGAAATCCGGATCCCAGTCCTGCAGCTTAGCGACGGTATCCCAGAGCTGCCCTTCCATTTCTTCCGATTTCGGCGGAAAGAATTCGAAGGAGATCCCGAAGTTGCGCCCGCGTCCTTCGTTTTTCAAAGCCATGTCATACTCTCCCGGCAAATGTAGGTTCGGCGCCTTCGCTCGTCTGCGAAGCCATGAGGCGCCTCGGATCGCGCGCGAGCCAGACGGTGACCGTCAACCCCTGCCCGCCCTGCTGACCCGGATGAAGATCGACGACCTGCTCGACATCGAGCCCGGCCTTGCGCAGCCAGTCGGACATCGCCTGGTGCGAAAAGCCGAGACGGACATGGGCATGTTCGTCACGAAGATATTCGAGCGTGTGCGGCGCGAGGTCGATGACCACGAGCCGCCCGCCCGGCCGCAGCATGCGCGCGGCTTCCGCGATCGCAATCTCCGGCTGATCGAAGAAATGCAGCACCTGATGGATCGTCACCAGGTCGAAATCCTGCCCCTCGAACGGAAGGTTCAGGATATCGGCGTGGCGCACCGTCGCCTTGGTGATGCGGGACTTGTCGAGATTGGCGCGCGCCACGCTCAGCATGTCGCGGCTGGCGTCGACACCGATAGCGCGGCGATAGAGCCCCGACAGGAGTTCGAGGATGCGGCCGGTGCCGGTGCCGAGATCGAGCAGCGAATCGATCGGCTGGTTGCCGAGCAGGCGAATGACGGCGGCGTCGACCTCCTCATCGGCCGCGTGCAGGCGGCGAAGCTCGTCCCATTCCGCGGCGTTGCGGCTGAAATAGGCCTGCGCCCGCTCGGCCCGCTGGCGCTTGACCTGCGAAAGCCGCTCGCCGTCGCGAAGGATGGTCGGATCATTCTCGGAGACGTGTTTCAGCAACGCCCGCACCAGCATGGCCGCCTTGCCGTCCTGCTTGAGGCGGAAATAGGCCCAGGCGCCTTCCTGATAGCGTTCGATCAGTTCGGCCTCGCCGAGCAGCTTCAGGTGGCGGGAGATACGCGGCTGCGATTGGCCGAGGATTTCGGTAAGATCGGTGACCGTCAGGTCGCCGCCGTCGAGAAGGGCCAGAAGACGCAGACGCGTGGGTTCGCCGGCCGCCTTCAAGACGTCCACCAACCCATCCAGTCCCAGCTTCAAAGGTTCGCTCATCATCAGCCCAATCAAGATATAAAGATATCTTTATGTGATTTGAAAACCGGTGGCAAGCGGCAATTCGCACTGTTCGCGAAATTGCCTGCGCAAATTGCGACAGGCCCGAGATGAAAAAAGCCCCGGTCGAACCGGGGCTTTCGCAAGTAGAAACGAAGCAGGATCAGCGTGTCAGGCGCTTATGCGCCTGGCTGCCCGGGTTGAGCGCATCCGGGCCGAGGCGGCGGATCTTGTCCTGCTCGTAATCCTCGAAATTGCCTTCGAACCATTCGACATGGCCCTCGCCTTCGAAAGCCAGGATATGCGTGGCCAGACGGTCGAGGAACATGCGGTCGTGGCTGATGATGATGGCGCAGCCGGCGAAATTCTCGAGCGCGTTTTCGAGAGCGCCGAGCGTTTCGGTATCGAGGTCGTTGGTCGGTTCGTCGAGCAGCAGAACGTTGCCGCCGGCCTTCAGCATCTTGGCGAGGTGCACACGGTTGCGCTGACCGCCCGAGAGATTGCCGACCTTCTGCTGCTGGTCGCCGCCCTTGAAGTTGAAGGCGCCGCAATAGGCACGCGAGTTCATGTCGAACTTGCCGAGCTTGATGATTTCGGCGCCGCCGGAGATTTCCTCCCAGACCGTCTTGTCGGCGGCTAGCGCGTCGCGGCTCTGGTCGACATAACCGAGATGCACGGTCTCGCCGATGCGGATCGAGCCGCTATCCGGCTTTTCCTGGCCGGTGATCATCTTGAACAGGGTCGTCTTGCCGGCGCCGTTCGGGCCGATGATGCCGACGATGCCGCCCGGCGGCAGCTTGATCGACAGATCGTCGATCAGCGTGCGACCCTCGAAGCCCTTGGTGATGCCTTCCAACTCGATGACCACCTGGCCGAGCCGTTCGCTCACCGGGATGATAATCTGCGCGTCGCCGGGACGCTGCTTCTCGGCCGCCTCCACCAATTGCTCGTAGGATTTGATACGCGCTTTCGACTTGGCCTGGCGAGCCTTCGGGCTGGAAGCAATCCATTCCTGCTCGCGGCTGATCGCCTTCTGGCGTGATGCCTCTTCGCGGTTTTCCTGCAGCATGCGCTTGGCCTTGGCCTGCAGATAGGCGGAGTAGTTGCCTTCGTAAGGGATGCCGCGGCCGCGATCGAGTTCAAGGATCCAGCCGGTGACGTTGTCCAGGAAGTAGCGGTCGTGGGTAATCATCATCACGGCGCCGGGATAGTCGCGCAGGTGCTTTTCGAGCCAGGCGATGGTTTCGGCGTCGAGATGGTTGGTCGGTTCGTCGAGCAGCAGCAGATCGGGCTGCGAGAGCAGCAGGCGGCAGAGCGCGATGCGACGACGCTCTCCACCGGAAAGGCTGGTGACTTCGGCATCGCGCGGCGGGCAACGCAGGGCTTCCATCGCCATCTCGACCTGGCTTTCCAGATCCCAGAGGTTCTGGCTGTCGATGATGTCTTGGAGCTTCGCTCCCTCTTCCGCGGTCTCGTCCGAATAGTTCATCATCAACTCGTTGTAACGATCGACGATAGCCGTCTTCGCGGCAACACCTTCCATGACGTTCTCGAAAACCGTCTTGGTCGGGTCGAGTTTCGGCTCCTGCTCGAGATAGCCGACCGTGGCACCCTCTGCGAGCCAGGCTTCGCCGGTATACTCCTTGTCCTGGCCGGCGATGATGCGCAGCACAGTGGATTTACCGGCGCCGTTTGGCCCGAGGATGCCGATCTTGGCATCCGGGTAGAAGGAAAGGTGAATGTTCTCCAGGATCTTCTTGTTGCCATAAGCCTTGTTGAGGCCGGACATATGATAGATGAATTGACGTGCCATGCTGCGCTGCTCCGGGCGGGAAACTTCATTTCGTGCCGCTATGTAGGCGAAACAGCGCCTGTGAGCAACGCCGAAACCCGTTTACGCCGGATTCCGGTCAGAAGCCCGCCGCATCGACAACGCCCTCGTCACAGCCGAACGAGGTTTTTCCCGCTCCCTGGATCAGATCGGCAAGGCCCGCGCTTTTTGCCGATGCCGTTCCCGCATCCGCAGACAGGCCGATCGTCAACTCGCTGATCACCCTGGCATTGCCGGCTCGCCGGCAGCTCATCTTGACGCGCTCGCCCGCACCCGGCCCGAAGCTCTTGTCGAAAGCAGCCTTGACCGCCTCGGCCTTGACCGTCTTGCCGATATTGGCGGCAAAGAGATCGCGCACGGCCGATGCGTTGAGCGCCTCCACCAGATGGACGCCGACGCCGAAATATTCCTCCACGCTCATTTTCGTGCAGGTGCCATGCTTTATCCATTCGTGCCGTTCGAGGCCGGACTGCGTGCCGGGCATCGCCTTTGCAAGCGACGCCTGCGTCTCGGCCGAAAGCGCGACATCAGGCAATGTATCCCATTTGCCGTCCTTGTCGGCAGCCTTCTGGTCGTCGCTGACGCCGCAATAATCCTGCCGCATCGGCCACAGGCCGTGCAGCGAGAAATTCGTCGCGTCATGGCGCTCGCCGGTCTGGCTGGCGCATTCGGGCTTCTTCTGGTTCGTCTGGCAGAAAGCGGGCTGCCAGCTCGCAGCAAGAATGAAACGGGTACGGCCCTCGGCCTCCTGCGCCACGGCAGCGCCGGCAAGGATCATCGACACGGCGAACGTAAAGGTACGCAACTGCATGCTGCTCATTTCAACCCCCAAAGAAGAACAATGCAGGAACAGATAAGCACAAAGAGTAAACGGCAGCAACCCTGAATCGCAACTATCCTGGAATTTGTTATCGACTGAGCCTCGCCGGAAACAGTCGGCCGTTCCGGGGAGCTCACTGTTCTTGAGTCACGCACGGACGCTGTCGCACTTATGGTTGCAGAATATTCGTTTAAATCGATTCCGCTTTAAGGAATTATGCAGTAGCGATCTGCTCTGCTGCGGCAGGGAGGATCCGGATGTTTTCTGATACGCAAAGACTCGCCATAGGGGAAGCGTCTCTGGCCTATCACCATGCCGAGGCTACCCACCCGGCACGCGGCATCCTATTGGTCTCGCACGGCCTGGCGGAGCACTCGAAGCGATATGGCCGCTTTGCCGAGGCGATGGCGGCGCGCGGCTATCACGTCTATGCCCATGATCACCGCGGCCATGGCGAGACGACCGCGCCCGACGCGCCGATCGGCCGCTTCGCCGGCCGCAATGGCGTCGACCGGGTGATCGGCGACGTCATCGCCATGCGCGCCCATGCGGCCTCGCGCCATCCCGGCCTCAAGGTGATCCTCTTCGGCCACTCGATGGGCGGCCTCGTGGCGCTCAATGCCGCCGTCACCGCTCCGGCCGACTTCGACGCCGTCGCCGTGTGGAATTCGAATTTCACCGTCGGCCTTGCCGGCCGAGCCGCCCAGGCGATCCTGCTTGCCGAGCGGATGCTGAAGGGCTCCGACGTGCCGAGCGGCCTCTTGCCGAAGCTCACCTTCGCAGCTTGGGGAAAATCGATCCCGGACCGCCGCACCGAGCTTGACTGGCTGTCGCGCCATGCCGATGAAGTCGACAAATATATCGTCGATCCGCTCTGCGGCTTCGATGCTTCGGTCTCCCTCTGGCTCGATCTCTTCGAACTGACGTTTCGCGCACCGCAGAAGCTCCATCTCGACCGCCTGCCGCGCGACATGCCGATCCATCTGGTCGGCGGCGGCGAGGATCCGGCGACGGAGCGTGGAAAAGCCGTGCTCTGGCTGTCAAACCATTTGAAAGCCCAAGGCTTCTCTCGTATCAGCGCTCAGATATATCAGGATATGCGACACGAAACGCTGAACGAGATCGGCGCCGACGCGGCGACCGCCGCCTTCGCGCACTGGTGCGACGAGGCACTCGCAAGATCCTGAGGCAGAGAGATTCCATCATGAGCAGCACTTCCGCCCGCCCCGCTTCGTCCGCCTCCGAGGTGACGACGGGGCTTGCGCTGATGTTTCTGTCGGTGATGGTCTCGCCGCTCATCGATATCTTCGCCAAGCTTGCCGTCGTCACCGTCCCGTCCGCCGAGATCACCGCCGGCCGCTTCGTTGTGCAGGCACTCTGCATGCTGCCGATCGTGCTATGGCGGCGCAGCTTTGCCGATTTTTCTTGGCGCCAGAGCCTGTTCCACGCCATCCGCGGCTTCATCATCACCGTCTCGATGATCTCTTTCGTCACCACGTTGAAATACATGGCGGTCGCCGACGCGATCGCGATCTTCTTCATCGAGCCGATTATCGTGACCATCCTCGGCGGCATTTTCCTCAAGGAGACGATCGGCTGGCGGCGTTACACCGCCTGCGGCGTCGGCTTCTTCGGGGCGATGCTGATAATTCAGCCGAGTTTCGAAGAGGTCGGCTACATCGCGCTCCTGCCCGTCCTGACGGCGCTCTGCGTCGCAACCTTCGTGTTGATGACCCGCGTCCTCTCACACAGCGAGGACCCTTGGTCGATGCAGTTTCAGATGGGCATCTGGGGCTTGCTCTTCTGCGCCCTCCTGCTTTTTGTCGGTGAAGGAAGCGGCTCCGATCTCTTCGATCCCGTCATGCCTGTAGGCAGCGCCTGGTTCTACGTCGCCGGCGTCGGGGCTATGGCCGCCATAGCCGGAATCCTCGGCGTCTACGCCTATCGGGCAGCACCGGCGTCGACGCTGGCACCGCTGCAATATCTCGAGATCGTCTCAGCTACGGTCTTCGCCTGGCTTGTTTTCGGCGATTTTCCGGATGCGATCAAATGGCTCGGCATCACGATCATCATGGCGTCGGGCTTCTACATCCTATGGCGCGAGCGCCGCTTTGCTTCAAAGCCCGTATCCGATACATCTGAGGTGACGCTGGCGCCGTAGACACCGACGGGAGGAACATGACCGAGACCGCGACGAACAAGCCGCCGCTTGCCGGCATCCGGGTGATCGAGCTTGCCCGCGTGCTCGCCGGCCCCTGGGCGGGCCAGATGCTTGCCGATCTCGGCGCCGACGTCATCAAGGTGGAAAATCCCGACGGTGGCGACGACACCCGCCAATGGGGCCCGCCCTTCGTGGAAGGGGCCGACGGCGAAAATCTCTCGGCCGCCTATTATCACGCCGCCAATCGCGGCAAGCGCTCCATCACCGCCGACCTCAAGAGCCCTGAAGGCCAGGAACTCGTCCGTCGTCTCATAGCCACCGCCGATGTGGTGATCGAGAATTTCAAGGTCGGAGGCCTCGTCAAATACGGGCTCGACTACGATAGCGTTCGCGAGGTGAACCCGAGGCTCGTCTATTGCTCGATCACAGGCTTCGGCCAGACCGGCCCCTATGCCGGCCTCGCCGGCTATGATTACATCGTTCAGGGCATGTCCGGATTCATGTCGATAACGGGCGAACCGGACGGCCAGCCGATGAAGGCGGGCGTGGCGATCGCCGACATCTTCACCGGCATCTATGCCGTTTCGGCGATCGAGGCCGCCCTGATCCATGCGCTGAAGTCAGGCGAAGGCCAGTTGATCGACATGGCGCTGCTCGATGTGCAATCGGCCGTCCTCGCCAATCAGAACATGAATTACCTCATCTCCGGCGCCGCACCGACCCGCCTTGGCAACGCCCATCCGAACATCTCGCCCTATGAGGTCGTGCCGACGGCCGACGGTTATCTCATCCTGGCCGTCGGCAATGACGGCCAGTTCCGCCGCCTCTCTACCATTCTCGGCCTGGAGACAATCGCGGATGACGCGCGTTTCTCCACCAACAAGGCCCGCGTCGCCAACCGCGGCGAGCTGCGCCGCCTGATTTCCACGGAGACGCTGAAATGGCAGAAGGCGGATCTCCTGAAGGCCTGCGAGCAGAACGCGGTTCCATCAGGCGCGATCAACACGATCGAGGAAATGTTCGCCGACCCGCAGGTGCAGGCCCGCGGCCTGCGCATCGACCTTGCCGATGCCGCCGGGACCGTCATCCCCGGGGTCAGGACGCCGGTGGTGCTGTCGGAAACACCGTTGCGCTACAACAGGCCGAGCCCGCGTCTCGGTGAACACAGGGAAGAAATTCTGGCCGAACTCGCCGAGCTTGAGAGGAAGGCATCGTCATGAAAAAGGTATCCTTATGAAAAAGACGGGCGGGGAATTGATCGTCGAGGCGCTGAAGGCGAATGGCGTCAAGCGTCTTTCCTGCGTGCCCGGCGAGAGTTTCCTCGCCGTTCTCGACGCCTTGCGCGACAGCGATATCGACGTCCTCGTCTGCCGGCAGGAAGGCGGGGCGGCGATGATGGCCGATTGCTGGGGCAGACTGACCGGCGAGCCCGGCATCTGCATGGTGACCCGCGGTCCCGGCGCCACCAACGCCTCCGCCGGCCTGCATATATCGAGACAGGATTCTATCCCGATGATCCTCTTCATCGGCCAGGTGCAGCGAGAGGCCCGTGAACGGGAGGCCTTCCAGGAGGTCGAGTTCCGCCGCGCCTTCACCGAATTCGCCAAATGGGTGGGCGAGATCGACGACGCCGCCCGCATTCCCGAATTCGTCACCCGCGCCTTTGCGGTCGCAACCTCCGGCCGTCCCGGCCCCGTGGTGCTGACGCTGCCGGAAGACATGCTACGCGACGAGGTCGAGGCGCCCCGCGCCAGGCGTTATGCCAGCGTCGAGGCCCATCCCGGCCGCAGCCAGATCGACGATCTTTATGTAAGACTCTTGAAGGCCGAACGGCCGATGGTGATCCTCGGCGGCACACGCTGGGATGCCGATGCCGTCGCCGATTTCGCAATCTTCGCAGAGCGTTTTCAGCTGCCGGTGGGCTGCTCCTTCCGCCGGCAGATGCTGTTTGATCATCTCCATCCCTGTTATGCCGGCGATGTCGGCATCGGCATCAATCCGGCGCTCGCCAAGGAGATCAAGGAGAGCGACCTGCTGATCCTGCTCGGCGGCCGCATGTCGGAAATGCCGTCCTCCGGCTATACGCTGCTCGACATCCCCTACCCGGCCCAGTCGCTCGTTCATATCCATCCGGACCCGTCGGAGCTCGGCCGCGTCTATCGTCCCGATCTTGCCATCTGCGCCAGCCCCGCCGAATTTGTCGAGGCACTCGCTGATCTCGAAGCTCCGGCCGAGCCACGCTGGGCGGAGCGGACCGCGCATATGCACCAGGCCTATCTCGCCTGGTCGAAGCCGCCAGCGACGGGTCCGGGCGCCGTCCATATGGGACCGATCATGGAGTGGCTGGAAGGCCATATCGAGCCGGAAACGATCGTCACCAATGGCGCCGGCAACTACGCCACCTGGCTGCACCGCTTCCATCGTTTCCGCCGCTTCAACACCCAGGCCGCCCCCACCTCCGGCTCGATGGGCTACGGCCTGCCGGCGGCGGTGGCCGCCAAGCGGCTCTTTCCCGAGCGCGAGGTCATCTGTTTTGCCGGCGACGGCTGCTTCCTGATGCACGGCCAGGAATTCGCCACCGCCATCCGCTACGAGCTGCCGATCATCGCAATCGTCGTCAACAACGGCATGTACGGCACGATCCGCATGCACCAGGAGCGCGAATATCCCGGCCGCGTCAGCAGCACCGATCTGACAAACCCCGACTTCGCGGCCCTTGCCCGCGCCTATGGCGGCCACGGCGAGACGGTGGAAAGCACGGAGGAATTCGCCCCGGCTTTCGAGCGCGCGCGCGCAAGCGGAAAACCGGCGATCATTGAGGTGAAGCTCGATCCGGAGGCGATCACACCGACCAGGACGCTTTCGGAAATCGCGCAAACAAAAAGCCGATGAGAGACCGACTAAACACCGCCGAAAAAGCCACCAACCACTCCTTCGTCATGCTCGGGCTTGTCCAGGCTTGTCCCGAGCATCAGCAACCGATCGACAGCGCAGCAGATCCTCGGCACAAGGCCACGGTTGTCCGGTTTAAAAACGTGGACTGGATGAATGGTATTGATTCTTTTTACTTTCAGATGCTTCCTGCGAATTGAGACATGAGCAGGAGTTCAATGCAGGCGATATCCCGACACCAGAGATTGGCGAAGCCAGCCCCTCATCCGCATGCCGGCACCTTCTCCCCCAAGGGACATAAGGAAGCAAGACTGTGATCTACGAGCTTAGAGTTTACGACTGCCTGCCCGGCGCGATTGCCCGCGCAGCTCAACCGCTTTGCCGAACATACGCTGGCCCTGTGGAACAAGCACGGCATCAAGCAGGCGGGTTTCTTCACGACAATGGTGGGCGAAAGCAGTCAGCGTCTCACCTATCTCATCGCCCGGAAATCTTTAGCCGATCGCGAGGTGAAATGGAAAGCTTTCACCACTGATCCGGCATGGCTTAAGGCCCGCGACGAGTCAGAGCACGACGGCCAAATCCTCTCCAATATCTCTAACCAGCTGAGTCTGATATTCCGTAAAACAATGGATGTCTCTTTTCGTAACGAAAGCCATCGTATGCCCGATATGAAAACTATTTGGAAAAGAGTTGAATTACAGTTGTTTTCTATTTACGCGACCGCCCATTTTCCCATTTTTCTCTTATCAGATGCGAAGTATTGGGACGATTGGAGTCTTTCTGGCGCCAGTAAAGATATGCTTGTCTCTGTGTTTTCTCAGGCTGGACTTCCGATTATCGGATACTATCACTATGCTGTACAGCTGGTCGGCTGGTGGCTTTATGCTTTCTTGACCTTTTGGCTAGGCTATCTTATAGTTAATGTATTTTATCTTGTTCTAAAAGCTTTGAATTTCTCGAAATTCGACGCAATGGCCCTGTCGTTTCTTGTGGCGGTCCTACCTCTCTATCATGCTAGAATTGGAGCAATCAATAATCCCGGGCTTATTTTCATATTAATCTTCATCTTTGCTGTTTATATTTTTGTTATATCCCAAAATGAGAATAATAAGTATAAGGAATACTTCTCATATGCACTGTTTGTGCTCTCATTCCCGTTAAATTCTCTAGTTCCGTCGTTTTTGCTAGTGTTATTTTTAGCTGCCTACCTCCTTTACAAAAAGGAAAACGCTTTGAAAGCTGAATTTCATCAGCGAAAGTATTTCAATGCAATAAAATACACTCTAAAGAATACATACTTTATCATATTACTTCCTTTCGTTTATGCTGTAATTCAGCATTTTCTATTGAAAAAAAGCGGCATGTTTGCTGATGATTACAACGTAATCGACATAAAAATCGCGACGTTAATCTCAGAAATTAGAGTCATATTTCTTTACTTATTTCCAGGTGATGGAATTTATATTGGCAATGGGCTTCTCTTACTAGTTTTCGCAACTGTCCTGATGGCGGTTTATTCCATCACCTCCTATCAAGTGTGCAGCAGCCCCGAGGTCGAACACAGTGGAAGAGGACTGATTGGCATGGGTGTCGTCTTACTGGGGCTTGGCGCGTCGGCCTACGTGATGGTCGGGAAGGAGCCCTCCTATGAACCTTGGACCGCGACCCGTTTTCAGGTATTGCTTCCGTTCGGTGCGGCCTTCTCGACGCTGGGTCTATTCAAGACCATATGCGCCGTTTTTCCGGCGACGAATCCCGATAAACGTCATCGGATGAAAGTGGCCTCTTTTGCCGGCTTAATCGCGGTGTTCATTGTGAATTGGTGGTTCGTCTATGGCACCTTTTACCTGGACCACCTTTGGCAGGAAGCTTTTGCTGACACCATCAGGAACACCCCTGCCCTGCAAAGCCGCAATTCCGTGATCCTCGACCGATCAGGCCTGCAAGCCTTCGATACCACGGCCGGATTGGGCGAATACGCCGGGCTGCATGAATCCGCGACCGGGAAGCGTGATGCATTGATCCTGAATTATGATTCCATGATCGCTTATGGCGGCTGGTCTGGATTTGTGAGTAAATTTGGAAGGTTCTTAGGCGCCTGGACGAAAGTCGAAGACGCGGCGTTTGATGTTCCAGGATGCCTCTATATCATTCACCGCGGACGCGCCGGGCAAAACAAATGGTCCTATGCGGCCAATGCTTTTATTGTCAAGATAACGTATCCAGAACGCTACGTGGCAAGAGATCTCTTGAGATTTGACGGTCCCTTTTGCCAATCGACCCGGTGAAAGTTGAAGGCGATGCGGCGGCAAGTGGTCTGACAGATCCGGATCATCTGTGCGCGCCCTTCCAATCCAGCGGTAGAAGCCATTGGCTATCGAATCTGCCCCAGACGTCCGCGCTGATATCTGCCAGCCTGTACGCGTTTGCACCAATCGAGTTTGTCGAGATTCCACTGTACGGTTTTTCGAACGCCGCTCTCGAAAGTCACCGTCGGGCCCCAGCCCAATTCGCGCTTTTGCTGGCATCGACGGCGTAGCGGCGGTCGAGCCTGGGTGATCCTGCAAGGCTACCCCAGCACAAACTCCAGCAGCCAAGCTTGTCCTCTTGGTTGCTGAGCAAATATCCGTTCCAACTCGGTACGGTTGCATATATCGGCCGCTCTAACACACAGCGATCTGAGCCATCGCCCTCGCCGAGTTTTCAAGGTTTCCAGCATAGGTCAGCTTGTCGACGTTGATGATCGAGTGTTCAGTATTCTGGATGATGTGACGGATAACTGCCGACCCGATAAAGCCAGCGCCCCGCCCATCACCAGAATTTCCATTACCATCGATGCTTTTGATGGGTCACCCGATGGCATCTTCCAAAACCCTGACAACGTGTTCCTGCTGCTCAGCAGTCAGATCAACCCATAAGGGCAGACGCACCAGCCTTTCCGACTGGACGTTGGTCACCGGCAAGTCGCCCCGCGTGCGGCCATACCGTCTTCCGGCGGGCGAGGAGTGCAGGGGCACATAATGGAAGACCGAATAGATATTGCTCCTCTTCAGCTCACTGAGTACCTTCTGACGATCGATCTCCGGCGCCAGCAAAACGTAGTACATGTGGGCATTGTGCTGGCATTCGTCTGGGACGATGGGCCGGCGAAGCAATCCTTTAGCCTCGAGCGGTTCAAGAAGCGTGTGATAATGTTGCCAGATGCTCAAGCGATGATTGGTGATGCGCTCGGCTTCTTCAAGCTGGGCAAATAGGAAAGCCGAGATCAGCTCGCCCGGTAAGAACGAAGAGCCCACCTCCTGCCAAGTGTATTTATCGACCTCTCCCCGGAAAAAGCGACCACGGTCCGTGCCTTTCTCGCGGATGATTTCGGCTCGCACCGCCAGAGCAGGGTCGTTTACCAGCAGGGCCCCGCCTTCCCCTGAAATTACATTCTTGGTTTCGTGAAAGCTGTAGGTCCCGAGGTCACCAATGCTGCCCAGTGCCCGGCCTTTATAGGCTGCCATCACGCCCTGTGCCGCATCTTCCACGACCCTGAGGCCATGGCATTTGGCAATGCTCATGATAGCGTCCATCTCGCAGGCGACACCCGCATAATGAACCGGGACGATAGCGCGAGTGCGCGAGGTGATAGCCGACTCGATCAGGCGTTCGTCCAGGTTCAAAGTATCTTCCCGGATGTCGACGAACACCGGCACACCGCCGCGCAGCACGAACGCATTGGCGGTAGAGACGAAAGTATATGAGGGCATGATGATCTCGTCACCAGGCTCGATGTCGAGAAGCAAAGCCGCCATCTCCAGCGCGGCGGTGCATGAGTGCGTCAGCAGCGGTTTTGCACATCCACTTTTATTTTCCAGCCACTCGTGGCAACGTTTCGTGAAAGGCCCGTCACCAGCAAGCATGTTGCCGAACTTCGCTTCCGCGATGTAATATAGCTCTTTGCCGGTCATGAACGGCCGGTTGAACGGGATTTTCTCGCTCACTGCTTATCCTCTTGAAGCCTGTGCCACTCGTCGGCGACGCCGCGCAGATAGTCGCTGTACTCGCATGCCGGCATGCGCCCAATCAAGGTTTCAAATTGAGCAATGCTGAGGAACCCTCGAACCAACGCCGCCTCTTCCGGACAACCGATTTTTAAGCCTTGCCGTTGCTCTATTGTCTCGATGTAGGACCCCCGACGCAATCAGAACGGTCAGAGGGTAATAGATCTAGGTTTGTCGAAAACAGCCTGGAGCTGCTTACTGGAGACTTGCGTCAGAGGATGCAGGCGCAACCCCGCGCCGCCAGCAAGAACAATCGCTTTCATTCATGTCTCCCCACACGATAGCCTCGCCGCGACCGGTGTCGGTTAGATGAACGCCCTTCCACTCGACAAAATGGAAAGGGACAACATCAGCCTCACATCTTTCTGGCGACCAGCAGTCGCGAACCACCCAAAGGGAAATCCAAACCAGTTCCGATGAGAGCGCTTTCCGCACGCAATATCCATCTGAAAGCGTTATTGAGCAGGCTTGGAAGTTGCATCTCGGTTCGAACGTCGATCTCGTCAACCGATTTATTTCGGCTTAGTAAACGGGAAGCAAGCATCGCCGGCAGCAGGAACGAGACGAAGGAGGTGTTGCGAAGGATGGTGAAGCCCGCGGCAGTAACTTTCCTGTTCAATTCGCTGGCCGTGTACCGACGGCAATGGTGAGCGTAATCGTCAAGGGGACTCCACAGCCATGGATGTTGCGGAACAGTCACCAGCAGCGTACCTTTAGGCTTGAGCGCGGCGTGCATTTGCTGCAGGACGGTTTCATCTTCCTCGATGTGCTCAAGAACATCAAATGCGCCGATGGCATCAAATTCCTCCGCGAATGGAATTGCCCGGGCATCCATTTGCATGAGCCTTGCATTAGGCAATCTCTGAGAAGCGAATCGCAGACCCTCGATAAATATCTCGCTTCCGAAAATCTCAGCTTCAGGATATTTGCCGGTGACGCCGGAAAGAACAAACCCCGTTCCACAGCCAATTTCCAGAAAAGAGCGGAATTTGGGATGGTACTTCCCTAAAGCCCATAGGATAAGATCGTTTCGGGACCGGAACCAGAAATTCGTCGCCTCTAATTCCGACAAAACCTTGAAATAAGAAGCCTCAAATCCCCCTCCTTGGTTAGCAAATTGTGGAGCGTAGGCTGCTATTCCACCTATTTCGTCAGGCTCCCAACGGCAAGCGGGGCAACGAGGCGTGCCGGCTTCGCTGTCGAATTTCGTTCCACAAACCAGACAACGTGAGTTCACGGGTTTTGTTTTCTCTTGCTAGTGGACGGGAAGGCATAAATGTTGGACGCCAGATATACGAATGCGGCCACAGCAACTATACCAAATGGTTGCACATAGAAGTGCGCGTAATGGAGCCTATCCACAAACACGTAGAGGATGCTGTAGTTCAGCGCGTAACCAATGCCATAGATGATTCCATATCGGACTAGGGCCCCCTGCTGCTCCGCAGCCTGAATAAAAACCCAGCGCCGATTGGCGGCAAAGCTCATCAAAACTCCGACCAAATAAAGTATAGTCATCGCCAACTTTGGCGAAATCCCAGAAAACGTGACAATGAGGTAAAGGATATATCCGAAGCCGTTGGTCAATAAGCCGATAAATCCAAAACGGGCCAGCTGCAACATACTATTTCTAGACAGAATCAGATCTCTCCACCTTATTGTCGCCCAGAACAGCCAAGCCAAAACCCGTTTTACCGTAGCCATCGCCATTGTATAGCATATAGGTATTGTCCTCGTGCCGAAACACGTAAGGGTACTCGATCATCGCGCTATCCCAGCCGTTTTCGGAAATGTCTATACCCGCCTGGTCCAATTTCAAGATCCACGCGATTCCGTCCCGGCTTTCAGAATACCCGATCCGATAGGCTTCGCCCTGACCGCTGCGGTAAGAAAACCACATCCGGTAACCACACGCCGCATCAATGAGAACCGTGGGCCTGGAGAAGGCTTGCGCCCTACCAATTTCAAAGGGAATTGCCACACCTTCCTTGTGCCATATATGTCCATCCCTTGAACTTGCGGACTTGATAACATGGAGCATTTCACCGTTGCCCGCGTCCCAGGTTAGGGTGGACCCATACCACATCCTGAACGTTTCACTATCCGTCTTTTCAACCCATGGATAGGAAAGACTGACGGAATCTTCCTCATCCGAAGCCATGAACGCTACGTCGGCGTCCAGCTCAAGCGTCAGATCGGGTCGAACCTTTACACGGCCTATATCGCCACGCCAGTGCCCTCCCGGAGGTCTCTGCCATCCCATGAATAGCATATAGCGCTGCACCCCCGCATAATAGCAGTTACCGATGCTAATACCCGCTTCAAAGAAACTGCCGCCAGCACCGTGTACCAGAAAGGGCTGCTTGTGTTCGTGAACGACTTCTCGCGTCAAGAGATTAATATCAACGGCGCCCACAGAGGAACGATTCTCGCTGTCACGCCCGCTAAAAAACACCCTGTATGTGTCACGTTCGAGGTGAAGTGCGAGCGGGTTCGCAGCGTGACTCCTCAACTTGGGGTGAACGCCGGACGGCTTGAAGAGCAGGCCGGTTTTGATCCATGTGCCGGTCATATCTTGCGCAGTTTTGAGCTGGGAACACGCGAGCGCTCAGTGGTGCTAGATACGTAGACTCCATCAGCCTCGGCATCGGACAGTATCAGCGCTGCGGCACCGATAACGCATCTTGCCCCGATACTAACGTGATCGCGAAGCGTAGCATTGACCCCTATGAAACATTGCTCGCCGATCCTGACACCACCGGACACCACAACATGGGAGGATATGAACGTGTGACTTCCAATATCCGAATGATGACCGATGTGGTTACCGCTCCACAACGTGACATTGTCACCAATATGCGAAAATGGTTGGATCGTATTGTCTTCAAGAATAAAACAATTACGCCCGAAGGAATGCCCGTTGAGGACTGTTGCGCTAGAACTGATATAGCTTGCAAGATCGTAACCGAGAGCCAGCCCGGCCTCGAATTTCTGCTTGCGGATTTGGTTCAGCTTGGAGTAGCTGAGTGCGACGAAAAGGGCATGGTCGGCCGGTGGATAGAGATCAGCGACGTTTTCGAAGGCAACGACCGGCAGGCCACAAAATTCTCGTTCAGCTAAATAGGCTTCGTCCACAGTGAACGCGACCACATCATGATCGCTGTCATTTTCAAAATAGTAATGGGCGAGTTGGGCGATATCACCAGCCCCAAAAATGACGAGCTTCCGCGTCATAGCTACTTCCTCACGATCATCGTAAACTCGTATAACTCATAATCATGCAACAAAGCCACCTGCCGTGAATAGCGCCGTTTGCAAAGATCGAATAAGTCCAGCGGGTTGGCGTAAAAAAGGTCACCCCGCATCCGGTCTCCGTCAGAATAGGATGTTAGACAGTTGAAAGAAAAACCCGTCCGACTGGATATGTCCATCATGTCCAGTGTCTCCACCAGATACGCAAGCCACTCCTCGTCCGTCCGACCAAGCCGCACATTGAAAATTCCCGACGCTACAGAATAATCGACCATCTCACCTGGCGAGTTACCCAGTCTAAAAGTCACGTCCGGCGACGCGGCGATACGCGAACGGGCGGCTTCAATCATCGGCAGAGAAATGTCGACACCTATGTACCGAGTGACGTGTCCCAACTGCGAGAGGTGGTCAAGCAACGCTCCATATCCGCATCCTATGTCGGCGATAGAGTATGGTTGCGAAGAATTGACCACTTTGAGAAGTTGATTGAAGCGCATGATTTGGCCGGCTTGGCTGTTCCAGTCAACACCTGCTGCGGTTTGGCCATGTTCAGCGATCCGTCCCGAATAATAGTTAGCCACATCCTTCAGAATGTCGTCACTCGATTCAACCATGAATGTCCCACAACGTGTAAGGGCGCTGATGTTTAGCGGCGCTAATTGTTCTCAAAATCCTATAAACACACTACCAGCCCGCCACTCAAAGAAATATGAGCTCTTCCTCCGATCTTCGTTATCGCTTTCAGCGCTCGCATTTGTGAGGGACCAGCAACATCTCGTAACCCAATTTGGTCATTTCCGTGAGCCTGTTACCGCGTCCGAATACTCGCGCGACGGGTGTCTGCGATTAACTCGGACGATCGTCAACATGAACCCCAGGCAGGTCACGCCACGGTAGCCATTCCAGCAATACTTCAACACCCGCGACAGCATATACCGCTCGGCTGACGACGTTGGAAACGCCCCTCCAACTTTTGTAAAGCGCGTGAGTATTTTTCGGAATACATCGGCTAGGTCTCTGAGGAATTCCTTTTAGAATAGATATCTTGAATGATTGAGCGGGGTCTATCCTTCACCTCCTCCAGGATCTGCTTGACATAAAGGCCCATGAGCCCCGTAAAAACAGCATTCAAGCTGAAGAAAAAGACCACGACGGCCATGAGTGACGCCCATCCGTCTTGGACCGGTCCGATCAGCGCGCGCACCACAACAAACCCGCCGTAGACGATACCTAAGAAAGCCATCATTAAGCTGAAGCACAGCATTAATATCAGTGGCTTGGCTGAGAACGTCGTGATAGCAAGGGCGGTCAGAGCAATCCGCCTTCCTAGCGAGTAGGTCGTATCCGAGGTGCTGGCTTTGATAAAAGGGAACGATGCCTGGGGATAGCCAACAAGAATGCTTAGTGGAACGAAGACTGGGTTTTTGTCGCGAAATTTAAGTAGAGCGGATACATAGCGACGGGTCATCAATCGCATCGTTGATACGTTCTGGGGTATGCCTACCTCGCTTAACGCGGAGAAAAGCCAATAAAAAAGGTGCCCCGATATCCGCTCCATCCGGCTCCCTTTCCGACGTTCCTGCAGCCCGTACAGACAATCAACGGCTTTTCCCCGCAAAACCTGCGCCATTTCCGAAAGCAACTCGGGAGGCTCCTCGAGATCGCTGTCAATCAGGAATATCAGGTCGCCTTGAGCATGCTCCAAACCCACGAGCATCGCTTTATGATGTCCGAAATTTCTGCTCAAGCGTAATAGCGAGATCCGAGCGTCGCGCTCAACCCAATTTCGCACGATGTTCGCCGAAGCGTCCGGACTGCCATCATCGACAATCACGATTTCAATATCATCCGACACCGCCTCTCCCGCGGCCAAGGCACGTTGGATGAACTCATCGATTGTGTCCATTGACCTGTATAGAGTGGTAACAATGGATAACTTGCGTGTCATGGAACTCATTTGACTTTCGGCAACCGAGACTTGAACCAGTCGCCAACTGAACGAAATTCATCTAGGCCATAGCCCAGTATTTTCTTTTGCTGCTCGGTAAAATCTGGAGCTTCACCTAGCACAGAAGGAATATGGAACTGCTGACGCAGCATAGGAATCGTGAAGACGTGATTAATGGCGCGACGATTTTTATCGGTCTTATTGGTGCTGCCGGCGTGATAAACCATGCAGTCCAAGACAATGAACGTGCCCCGCTTGACGGTGAGGTGGGTCTCCAACCGCCGAACAACTTCGTCAGGTGGAAACGCTTCACGATGATGTGTTCCAGGGATCACGCGCGTGGAGCCATTTTCGATAGTGAAGTCGTCTAATGCGAAGAGTGCATTGATAGCGAGCGGCCGAGAGCTAGTGAAATGCTGATACGGAAGATCTCTGTGATACTGGGCTTGGTGGTATTTGCTTTGGTGGCCGCGGTTTATCAGGCCGTTCACCTGGTTCAGGATGAAGTAACCGCCGAGGAGCCGCGACAATAACGCATGAAGTGGCCGATTGAAAACGACCTCCCAGAAATTGGGGCACACCATCGGAAGGAGGCGAATCGTATCACGCTCATTAATCTTGCTAAGATCATAACCTCGGTCTGTTGCCTCGGCATCGTATTCCAACTCCGCTCTATTGAACAACTGCGAGAGTTCATCGAGCTGAGCCCCGGCCAATCCGGAATCTAGCGTAGTGTATCCCAGTAGCCTGACCTCCTCCGCGAGGATGTCGTAAATGTCGTTTGCTTCAGTTGTCGCAATAACGCCGTAGCGAGAAATTTCCGTCATAGGATGGCATCCTGCCTTGCAATTTCAAGAGAATGAAAGATCGGAACATCCTCCGATCCAAAACGATCTCGGATAAGCGTCCAGCTTCGCTCATGCACAGCCGCGATCAGGGGCATTCTTGGAAAGCTCAAGAAGTCTTTGACCGATACAACAGGTTTACCATAGAAATCCGCCTCTACCGGTTGATCCCTAACAAAAAACTCTGCGTTTTCGATCACGGACGGGCTATAGGCGTGAAGAAGATCCGAATACTCACCCGTGCCGAAGATGCCATACTTCCGGCCCTTAAGCACCCGGTTGGTCGCGTCTCGTATCCTGCTCCAGGTGTTCACATACTCTGCGCGCTCCTGAGAAAGAAAGGCGAAGCCGCGAGTCTGACTGTCAACGTCAGCGTTGCCGACCTGCAACAGGTAAATCCTAAATCCCTGCAGGCTGCCCGTTAAGGGGGAGTTCGCAACCATCCGCAGGTTTGCACCCGCTACAATCATTGCCAAGGAAGCGGACGTAAAGTTGGATATATGATCGTAAAAGAGCAACTCCGACCCTACGATTTCTCCATCCGGACAAATGACGACAATATTCCCCGTTTTATCAATGACGCGTCGGCATACTTGCAGAAAACCGAGGGGATTACGTGTGTGCTCTATCACGTTAACGGACAGGCAAAGATTGTAGCCGGGGGGGGAGGCCTCGAACTGCTCAGCAAAACCCTCGTGGATGGAAATTCGACCTCCCACGTTTGAACGCGCATTCGCGGCTACCCGGGAACTAGGCTCCACTCCGGTTGAAATTTGAGCGCCAAGCCTATTGGTCAGATAACCGAGCAACGTACCGCTGCCGCATCCAAACTCTATGATTTTGGAAAAATTGGCTTCATTCCCCAGATGATGCGTCAAGAAAGCTTCTATCTGTCGGCTATATTCGGCGGAGCGCGCAGCGTCCGCCACCGCGTCTCGCAGGCCGATCGAGTAGTCGGCGCTATAAATCTCTTTTATTTGCTCTTCTGAAAAACTCTGGGTGTGAAAGCCATGGCCGCAGTTGTTACAAGAACAGCGCCTAAGAGGATTCGATACCACCTTGCCGTCGCTAACCATCGAGCGGGCTGCATGCGGAATAGGTAGATTTCTACAATCTGCTGATCCACATGCGGGACACCTAGAAATATATTCCGTCAAGCGAAGTCCCCCGCAGTGCTTGCTAGCGGACCGCAATAACGCAATTTTGTCACCACGCGCAAGCCTTAAAAATGTGAAGGATTGGCGCCAGTATCCGGTACGCTTTCTTCTTTCTGCACACGCGCACCAATGCTCCAAAGGGTGGTGCGGCACCGGAAACCCACGCCAAAGGTTCAAATGTTAGTCAACTCAAGATGCCTCTTCCAAGGATCAAAACTGCCCACGCTATTTACATTGCAACTCCAAGCTTCAGAGGGCGCCGATTATCCACCCTTCGTACCTTGTTCGCGGGAGTGGGCAAGAGTGTCGAAACACCGCCAGCGGTGCCCAATCATTTCCGCCACTCTCAAAAGTGCAACTCACCAGCGGACCAGAAATTTGGCGCTGTGAAGGTTTCATTTCAGGTATCTCATGTAATTTCGCGTGTCCCTTCCACAATTAAAGAGAAGATCAAGGATCGTCACTCCATGAACGAATTCACCCCAGAGCTGGGGGTATTTAGGATAGTCGGCATAGTCGAACCAGGTAAGCCTAATTCCTCGTTCTTCAAAGACTTCTTCATCTACATAGTCTTTTGCCGCGGGGCCAGATACGTACTCTGTGCCACCCGCTTGAGCACAAAGCGCAGCCAGACGCTCTGTCTTTCCTTCCACTAACGTGTAGTCCCATGAATGGGAAATTACAGTTTGGATTGAGAGATAATTGCAGATTGCTTCAATGAATTGGCGATTGAGCGGCGAAAGGTGACTTGGCGGTTCATTCAGGTAAAGAGGCTCCAGCCACGCAGCGATTTCCTCAAAGTGTGCAGCACGACGATAGTTCTGGATCAGGCTCTTCCAATGGGCGTTCGCCCACTCGGTGCCTTCTGTCTCAGTTTCTCGAATTTTCTGGTAGTACTTTCCCTTTACCTGAACGGGGACTGTGAGCCATTGAATCCCCTGAGGCGTCTTGATCTGATTGCGATTGCGCCAATCACGTCGCGTATATTGCATGTCATCGTAGAGGATAAACTCATCCACGGCAGCGATCATATCGAAATAACCCTTCCACGGGATATAGTTTGACTGGACGATAGCCACCTTCTTCACTTCATTTCCTTCTTCGAATGGCACCGCAGGCGTTCAAAGCCGCACTCGCTGCCGTCGGTTTGTAAAGCCCTTGAGTACGGCTGGCATCATAGCCGCGTACGCCTGCGGCTGCACATCATTGTTTGTTGAGAGATCGTCACGCGCCTGATCAGGGCATCCTGGGAAATGTAGAATGAGAGGCTAAAAGAAGTCATCAGCGCCTTTCAGTGGGTTCGCCCTGTCTGGTCAAAGTATGTGGTGACAGTTCAAGAAGATTGGCAGCGCCTGCTGATCGTTCATGGGCTGACCAGAGTGTCGACAATCAGATGGTATGGTTCGCGTCTTGATGAGCCCGCGATGATAGGAGGCCGATACGGCGGCGTGCTCGCGAAGGAGCTCTTGGTTGAACTGAACCAGTCACGTCACAGGGCAGCAGCTCGACGGTTCGCAGGAGCCGCCGACGAAGGACGATAATCCTCTTGACCACGAGGGTTTTAACAAGAAGCCGGAGCAGAAAAAGTCCTTTTGGGTCATCGCAGAAAAAACGGTTCAGGATTAGCCAACTCGCCTCCCCAGTCCTGATGAAAGATGATTGTATATGGACAGCCGCCCCTCAAACGTTGACAGTTCCGCTAAAACGTCACTTCGCAAACCAGTCGTCTCTCGCTCGCCATATATTGGCCCCGCAATAGCAAATCCACGCTGGGTAGCGGCTCCACGTACTGACGATAAATGAGGGTCTCACCGCTTGAATGTTCGTTTTCGCCAAGGTAGCTGACTTGCTGGCGAAACGCTTCAAATTGGCAGCCCTCCTTCCCGATTACGCCGCGCCTGAAAGCCACAGTGTGCCCAAAATAGACCCGGTCCGATCTGTGAGCAGCTAGACGTTTCCCGTCCTCGGAGAATATTGGAAGAAGCTGTTCGAGGCCGTCCTTGGTCTTCTTGCTGAGGGTAAACCAGTTCTCAGCCATCCGAAGATCGGTAGAATTAAACACATTGATTGGACCGACCCCGTAGATACCAGCTGCGTCGGTCGGCGCCGCAACGGATCTTTGGATTTTCCGCAGGACCGTCAGATCGTTCTTCACCAGGTACGGCAGAGGAAGCGAGATAACAAAGCATGCCAGCAAAATCATTACATGACAGAAGACGGTGGAGATCGGATCACCCGGGACGATGTCCTTGTGGACCATCTGGCCAGTTGGCAACAGAGTATACTCTGGCTTTGGCGTAGGGATTTGACAGACGCCGAACATCCTCGTCCGACGCTCGGCAACAAACCTATACACTGCCGGTCCGCCCAAATATCGACCGATTACGAGCAACGGATGAAGCGGCAGCAAAAGGAACACGTGCTTCGATAAAAGCACGTAGAACTCATAACCTTTGACGGCATTCCCGCTGCTGACGTCGACAGCGTAAAGGTCCTTTCGTGCTTCATCTGGATCGATGCCGACTTCCATCAGCCAAGGAATGTTCTTGGACAACGGCTTAAGGTGGACTCGCCTGAAGAGATCGACGGCCTTTACGAACGTCACCGTTCTATCGCACAGATTGCAGCGGTCATCGTACGCCACCTGAAGCCTGTTTGCGCCACTGATGAACGTCTTGGTCCAAAACAAAGCGGCCACGAACAGGAACTCGAATTGGGCTAGCCATCCGAGTTGGAGGACGAGTAGGCTCAGCCCGAAGAACAGCAAGCCCCACATGATTACATACTTGCGAAACACTCCGCCGAGCAGCACAAACGGAAGCAGCAGAAGATACCACGGCAACATCGCCCAGAGTGACACGCGCGCCAGGAAAACCGGGATCGGGCCTTGCGAAAGCAGCCAGCTAAACTCACTCGAATATCTGGACATGAAGTTATTGGTGAGCAGCAGTGGGCCAGCCGAACCTGACATCCAGGCAGGCTCGCCCAAATGGATCGAAAGCGAGTACAGGCACACGCACCAATAACAAGCGAGCGTCATCAACTTTGCGAGTTGCAGCCCGGATTCACTTGGCAAACCGTTGTCATAGTAGAAGGCTGAGATGACCTTGCACGCGAACGTGCTTCTTTTCATAAGCAGCCGGTCCAGCGAAAAATTCGCTCCGGCGTTTGTGAATATCAGAAGCACCGAAAGCATCGCTGCGATCCAGTTTCCCAATGTGGATGTGCGGAGCAGCATGTCTCCCATCTGCCACTGAAAAACGATCAGGTACACGAGAGCGTACTGCGTCAGCAGACCCGCTGTCACCAAGACGCCGCAGAGCAATCCCATCATGGCAGTCAACCAAATCGACGGCTGCCCCCAGTCCGAAGGCTCAAGATAGGAGATCATCCAGAAGGCGCGCTCGATCATGAAGAGCCCAAATACTATTCGGATCAGCGCGAATTTCGGTGCTTCCTCCTCTGGATTTGATACGAAGGCCCCGCGTCTAGAGAGCCAATCCCCAAGACCACTTAGTGCTACTGCGGCCTTCACTCTAACTACGGGGTGGATGCCGAGTACGAACAAACCGATCAGCAGCGGGAAAAAGCCGAAAAAGCGCTTCGCGAACCAGTCCCAAGTTCCGGTAAGAGCGACCAGGGAAAGAGCAATAATGAATATCAGGCTGGTTACGAGGATCCCTTTGCTGCGGCGCACGTTTGAAAGGGACTCCACGCCCGCTGATATATCCGTCGCATCAACCATGCCCAACCGTCGCCTTCGATGTCTTCGCTAAGTCTCATTAGGGGCGTACTGTTCAGCGCCCTGGAGATTAGCGCCTCCTGCTTCCATGACCTCTGTCCAGGCGAACGCTTACTTTAGAATCGAACGAAGCTCAAGGCACGACCGCGGAAGCCAATCGCCGCCAAGTGGCCAAATACGGCAAGTAAGCCGGACTGGTGACGAAGTCGGCCGGGATCGGACCCTTACTCTCTAGATCTTTACTCAGATCCTCCTTCTTTGATCCATATCGATCGCCACTACGATGCCTTGGGTTCAATTTGCGACAGCATGTGCAGGTCATGCCCGACTTGCGCGGTCTCTCGATCACAGACTATCTTGGTGCAGGTGTGAAACTGGGCGTTCAGTTTCCCCTCTTCAGATGGGACAATAACCTCTCGCTCTATTTGGCCGCTGCCTGTCCCAAACTGCAGACGTTCCGATGCCTTACCCAACATGACGGTGACAAACCTCTTTCCGAGGGGATGATGGAACCGACCTGCCGCAGAATTTCGACTACAGGCTCGAGCGAGGTCGATCGGTAAACGGGGCGAAGGGACGATGCCGCAAGCTCTCCGTTCCCACCATCTCTCGCGGGGCACGTCCCCTCTCCCCGTCAGAACGGGGGTCCGCAGGACGGGTCGAGACCAGTGGCTCGACCCAGGAAAGGTTAGGGTGAGGGGCAAGCGGTCGACGCGAGCCGGACAGCAGCGGCACAAGGCCGAGGATGGCGCCGAGTAAGGAACGACGTTGGTCAATAAGATAAGCCGGTGAAGAGATTCACCGGCTTCAAGCAGTCTCAAACCTGTGCGACCTTAGTCGAGCGCGGCCGTGACGATGAACTCGACCTTGTATTTCGGCGCGGCGAGCTTGGCTTCGCTGGTGGCGCGTGCCGGCGGATTGGCCGGATCGATCCAGGCTTCCCAGGCTGCGTTCATCTCGCCGAAATAAGCAATGTCGGAAAGATAGACGAGGGTCTGCAGGATCTTCGACTTGTTGCTGCCGGAGGCGGCAAGCAGACGGTCAACCTCGGCAAGCGCAGACTTGCACTGATCTGTGACGCTTTCGCCTTCGCCCACCTGGCCTGCGAGGTAGACCGTGTTGCCGTGAATGACGGCGCCGCTCATGCGTGCGCCGACGTCGATACGCTTAATGCTCATTATCGTCTCCTGAGTGAATGGAAGTGGCGGCGCTGCGGAGCAGCGCCTGAAAATCAGCGCCCCGTACGACGCTCAATTGCGGATATGCTGAGTTTTCTGGTAGATCGCCGTCGAGCGCGCCCCCGAGCGGCAATAGCCGAGCATTGGCCGCGGGAATTCGTCCAGCGCATCGACCATACCCTGCACCGCCTCTTCGGTCACGCCCATCGGTCCAACCGGGACATGGGCGATATCGAGTCCGAGCTCTTTGGCACGCGCCTCGATGAAGGAGAATGATGTCTGGTCGGGGCTTTCATGATCGGGGCGATGGCAGACGATCGATTTGAAGCCCAGCGCTTTGATCTCATCGAGGTCCTCAAGCGTGATCTGCCCCGAAACCGAATATTCATCGTCGATCTGGCGAATATCCATCGTCTTGTCTCCTCAAAGATCGTGGGCTGATGGTCTACGACGGGAGGCCCGCAAGCGTCAACAACACTTCACTCACAGGAACGCAAAGGTCAGCGCATAGCTGCGGCTTTCGCCTGGGGCGAGCATGTTAAATTCACCGGCCGCCTGAAGCTCGTCGCGCGATTCCCAGCGATGCGACACCGGCTCGATGCCGATAATATGAGCGGGCGCCTTCTGGTTTCGCCAGACCTGCAGATAAGGCAGCGTATCGGCGCGGAAGCGCACGCTGAGCGTCCTGCCGCCGATTGCGGCGATCGGCCCGAGCCGGACTTCCGCCAAGCCCTCCGCCGTCGCCGTCGCCGGCACACAGAAGATGCCGCCCGGCTCCTCGCCGAATGTCCAGGGGAAGCCGCCATTCTCCAGCATCCGGCCTTCGAGCCGCGTGCCGTCATCCAGCCATTTGCCGCCGACATTCATATGGTACATCAGGAAGGCCGGCACCACCTGATCGCTGGTATTGATAACCCGGTCTTCGAGCCGCACCTCGCCGGTTGTCCCGTCGATCCGCCACAGCCGCTCGATGCGCTGCGGCAATCCCTCGACGGTGATGATGTCGATATCGGCGCGGCATTCGGCATTGCCATTCTCGTGTTTCGTCCACAGGATCTTGGCGGCGTGGCCGGAGGCCGATCCGTGCAGCGGATAGACCTTGCCGTCGGCACGGCCGGCGATCAGCTGGCGATGGCGGATATGATCCGGCCCGCAGGTGAAGAGAAAACCTTCGAGCGAGTGGTCGATTCGCGGATCCCCATCGTCGGGAATGGCACGCTTTGGCGCGATATCCACGCCTTCGACGATGCATCCGCCGATATCCAGCACCGATGTTTCATCGAGCATCAGGCGCGGCCCACTTGCAGCGGCAAATTCGATCATCTCGGGTCTCCTCAAGGATTTATCGGCCGCCGTAGCGTTAGATTTCGCACTGGCCTTCGTCAATCGGCGGCGTTCTCCTCTTGCGCTTTTGCCGCAACCGTGGATTTTGCGGAACGGACACAAGGATGCAAACGTTTATGAGTAAAAGGAAATCTTAGGGATTTTCATATTTTGTTCAGCACGCTTTCATAAATTCCACACTAGCGTCAAAATTCGCGGGTGTGTGTCGGCCAGTCACTGTTCGAGGTGTGAGACGTGAATCGCTTTTTGAAGTCGGCATTTTCGCTTGCGGCCCTGCTGGCAGCCGTTTCGGCTGCAGCACCACAGGCTGGCGCGCAGCAGTTTCGTGACCGCCGCCAGAGCGATGTCGTGCTGGTCACTCCGAACGGCGAAATCCTCGATTATGTCCCCCGCGGCTTTGCCTATGCCCGCGACCGCAGCGGCAACCGCGTGCTGATCGACGCCTACGGCAACGTCGTCGCCACCGAAATGCGCGCCCGCGGTTACTATCCGCCCCGGTCCCGTCCAGGCGAGGTCTATGCCGACCAAGGCGGCAACGATCCTTACTATGCCGACGACAACCCCTATGGCGACACGCGTTATTCCGAGCGTGGCGCCGTCACCGGCGGCATTCCGCGCGACGCAGCGATCGAGCGCCTGCCGCTCGGCGAGGAGCCCTATCCGGACGATAACAGCATCGGCAATCCGCAGTCGGGCGACGATTACGCCTCGATCGATCCCGATCAGCAGATCCCGCCCGCCGATGCGCCGAAGGCAGCACCTGACGAGCCCGTGATCACCCTGAAGAACAAGTCGAAGCCCGAGATCGTCGCGCTGCAGGTCTTCCTCGACCGCGCCGGCATCTCTCCCGGTGTCATTGACGGGCACATGGGCTCGAACGTCACCAAGGGCATTTATGCTTACGACCAGATGACGGGGTCAAAGCTCGACCCCAACGACACCGATGCCATTCTGGAAGAGCTGCGCATGAACGGCGGCCTGCCCGTCGTCACCTATACGATCACGCCGGCCGATGCCGCCGGCCCCTTCGTCGCGGAGATCCCGGAAGATTATTCGCATAAGGCGCTGCTACCGTCGCTCGCCTATACCTCGACCACTGAAATGCTCGCCGAGCGTTTCCATATGGACGAGGCCTTCCTCAAGGAGATGAACCCCGGCGCCGATTTCAGCGTTCCCGGCACGGTGATCAAGGTCGTCAATCCCGGCGAAGCGAAGACCGGCGAGGTCGCCCGCATCATCGCCGACAAGGGGCGCAAACAGGTTTTCGCCTATGACGGCGCCGGCAATCTCATCGCCGCCTACCCGGCTTCGATTGGCTCAACCGACACCCCCTCCCCGTCCGGCACGGTGACGGTCGAGCGCGTCGCGTTCAATCCCGGTTATACCTACAACCCGAAGATCAACTTTCAGCAGGGCGCCAACGACAAGATCCTCAACATTCCCCCAGGCCCGAACGGCCCTGTCGGCACCGTCTGGATGGCGCTTTCCAGGCCGACCTACGGCATCCACGGCACGCCGGAGCCCTCCAAGATCGGCCGCACCCAGAGCCACGGCTGCATTCGCCTGACCAACTGGGATGCAACCGAGCTTGCGAAAATGGTCAAACCCGGCGTAACGGTCGAGTTCGTCGACTGAGCCAAAGCCAAACTGGTCACAAACGATAAGGCCGCCGGATCGCTCCGACAGCCTTTCTGTTTCAATGCTTGGGTATTCAGGCCGCTGTCGCCATGCGAGCCGAGGCTGTCAACCGAACAGGCACCTTGCGCACGATTTCGTCGGCGAAACAGGTGGCGTTCTCACGCGCCTTGCCGAGATTGCTGACGCGCGTGGGGTCCATGGTCTGCAGCGTGCCGCCACAGTCGAAGATGTCGCGGAAGGCCGAACGTTCGATGATCGCAGTGTCCAGCACCGGCACGTGCCGCTCGCTGAGCAGCGACTTGACGAGCTGCAGCGCCCGCGTCGTCACCATCGAGTTGACCCGGGTCAGCACCACCGAATGACCGATCTTGATGCCCGCCTTCTCGTCCAGATACTGCAACAGTTCGAGCACCTGCGCGCCGCCGCGCGCATCCATGGCACAGCCTTGGATCGGGATCAGCACGTGATCGGAAAGGCCGACGGCGGTGGCAAGCAGCGGATTGCGGGCGCCCGGCAGATCCACAATGAAATAGTCGGTATTATGCTTGTTCTCGCTGATATGCTGCGGCAGCGAGGCGGTCGTCACGAAGTCGATCACCGAAATATTGGGCACGTGCCCCGATATCTCGTGCCAGCGTGAAATCCAATGCTGCGGATCGGCATCCAGAATGGTCACGCGATAGCCCTGACGGGCAAGCTCGGTCGCGAGCAGCAGAACAGCGGTCGTCTTGCCGGCGCCGCCCTTGGTATTTGCGAATGTAATGACTGGCATGTTCGGTCCTCGGAGGAAATGGCGCGAGTCGGCATCGCTCTTGTGCGCACTGTCGGAGCATCGTGCGGTTAACCCATCCTTTACAATCATGGTTAACAAATTGCGAACGCGCGCGGCGAAATTGCAGCCTGTATTTTTCACATCCCTAAAATTCAGGATGTTTCCGAGACGAAAAGGCCCGGAAAGCAAGAGCTTTCCGGGCCGGTCTGCAGGTCCGCCGCGATCTTGTCAGAAGCAATCCTTGAAAAGCGCCTTGGTATTTTCGAGCGTCATCGCCACCGGATTGCCGCCGGCGCTCGGATCCTCGATCGCCATGGCCGACAGTTCGTCGATGCGGTCGGGCGCGATTCCCATCGCCGTCAGCGTCTCCGGCACGCCGAGCTCGGAACGAAGCGTCAGCACATAGTCGTAGAAGCCGTCGAAGCCGCCCGATATGCCGAGATAGGCGGCTGCCCGGCCGATCTTCTCCTCGATCGCGGCGCGGTTGAAGCGCAGCACCGCCGGCATGACAACCGCATTGGTCATGCCGTGATGGGTGTTGTAGACGGCTCCGATCGGGTGCGAGAGCGCATGGATGGCGCCGAGCCCTTTCTGAAAAGCGACCGCGCCCATGGCGGCGGCCGACATCATGTTGGCGCGGGCTTCGAGATCGGTACCTTCCCGATAGGCGCGCGGCAGGAATTCCTTGACGAGGCGCATGCCTTCCAGCGCGATGCCGGCCGACATCGGGTGATAGAACGGCGAGGAATAGGCTTCCAGGCAATGGGCGAAGGCATCCATGCCGGTGCCGGCGGTGATGATTTTCGGCATGCCGACCGTCAGTTCCGGATCGGAGATGACGACGCCGGGCAGGAACTTCGGATGGAAGATGATCTTCTTCACATGCGTGACGGAATTGGTGATGACGCTGGCGCGCCCGACTTCCGAACCGGTGCCCGCCGTCGTCGGCACCGCGACGATCGGGGCGATGCCTTCGAGGCTCGCACGTGTCCACCAGTCGCCGATATCCTCGAAATCCCAGACCGGCCGCGTCTGGCCGGCCATGAACGCAACGCACTTGCCGAGATCGAGGCCCGAGCCGCCACCGAAGGCGACGACGCCATCATGGCCGCCATCCTTGAAGGCCTTAACGCCGGCCTCGAGGTTCTTCTCGTTCGGGTTCGGATCGACGTCGGCGAAGATCGCCCGGCCGAGGCCGGCATCTTCGAGGATATCGAGCGCGGTCTTGGTGATCGCCATCGAGGCGAGGCCGCGGTCGGTGACGAGCAGCGGCTTCTTCATGCCGAGGCTCTTGCAGGCGTCGGCCAGCTCCTTGATGCGGCCCCGGCCGAGCTTGACCGATGTCGGATAGCTCCAGTTTGCGGTGATGTTGCTGCTGATCATGCTGTGACTTTCTTCAGGTGGAAGGATTTCGGACGCGTCAGATTCTGGAAGCCGATGATCGACAGCGAGCCGCCGCGGCCGGTCTCCTTGACGCCGGTCCAGCAGAGCGCCGGATCGAGATAATCCGCGCGGTTCATGAAGACGGTGCCGGTTTCGATGTCGCGGCCAAGCCGCGCCGCCCGTTCGGTATCCTTGGTCCAGAGCGAAGCCGTCAGCCCGTACTGGCTGTCGTTCATCAAAGCCAGCGCCTCCTCGTCGCTCTTCACCTTCATGATGCCGACGGCCGGACCGAAGGTCTCCTCGCGCATGAAGGCCATGGAATGGTCGACATCGACGAGGACCTGCGGCGCGAGATAGGCGCCGCCGTCGTCCTGGGGAAAAAGCTTCGGATCGACAAGCGCCTTGGCGCCCTTGGAAACCGCCTCGGCGATCTGCTCGCGCACCACCTTGGCGAAACGCTTGTTCGCCATCGGCCCGAGCGAAGTTTCCGGATCGAGCGGATTGCCGAGCTTGTAGTTCGAAACCCAGGTAACCGATTTCTCGACGAAGGCGTCATAGAGAGACTCGTGCACATAGATGCGCTCGATGCCGCAGCAGCACTGGCCGGAATTGTAGGTCGCACCGTCCATCAGCGTGTCGACGGCCGCATCGAGATCGGCGTCTTCCATGACGTAACCTGGATCCTTGCCGCCGAGTTCGAGGCCGAGGCCGGTAAAGGTGCCGGCGGCGGCCCGCTCCATCGAGCGGCCGCCTTCGACCGATCCGGTGAAGTTGACGAAGTTGAAGCTGCCGGCGGCAATCAGCGCCGACGTCGTTTCATGGTCGAGGAAGACGTTCTGGAACACATCTTCGGGAATGCCGGCCTCGATAAAGGCCTGCACCAGCCGCTCGCCGACGAGCAATGTCTGCGAGGCATGTTTCAGCACCACGGTATTGCCGGCCATCAGTGCCGGAGCGATCGTGTTGATCGCCGTCATATAGGGATAGTTCCAGGGTGCGACGACGAAGACGACGCCGTGCGGCTCGCGCTCGATACGGCGCTCGAAACGATCACTCTCTTCGACGACGAGCGGCGCCAGCGCATCCGCCGCAATCGAGGCGACATAGTTGGAGCGCTCGTTAAAGCCCTTATATTCGCCGCCATACTTGATCGGCCGGCCCATCTGCCAGGCAAGCTCCGGCACGACGACGTCGGACATCTCGTTCAGCCGTGCGGCGCCCTTCAGGACAAGCTGGACACGCTCTTCAAGCGGCTGTTTCGCCCAGGCCTTCTGCGCCTTGCGGGCGCGCGCCACCACGTCCTTGGCGGCGTCGAGCGAAAGTGCTGCGCGCTCCGCGTAAACCGATCCGTCGACCGGTGAAATGCATTGGATCATTGCCATGATCGGTTCCTGTCCTCGTATTGATCAAAAATTTCGTCGAGGGCATAGCCCCTCATCCGCCTGCCGGCACCTTCTCCCCGCACGCGGGGCGAAGGGGGATGGCCGCAACCTCTCCGTTCCTCGCCAACGTCTCGCAGGGCACGTCCCCTCTCCCCGTAAAACGGGGAGAGGGTTAGGGTGAGGGGCAAACAACCCGCAATCCCGTACTAAGCCCTTTCGAAACCCCGCGCCACTTCCCAATCGGTGATGCGGCGGTCGTATTCTTCCTGCTCCCATTCGGCAGCACGAGTGTAGTGGTCGATGACGTCGTCACCGAAAGCTTTGCGTAGCATCGCCGATTCCGTCATTGCAGTCGTTGCTGCGCGCAGCGTGCGCGGGATTTCGCGAATGTCCTTGCCGCCATAGGCGTCGCCGACGAAGGGGGCTTCGAGCTCCAGCTTGTTCTCTATGCCGTCGATACCGGCGGCAAGCAGCGCGGCGAAGGCGAGATAGGGATTGAGATCGGAGCCTCCGACCCGGCACTCGATGCGGATACCCTTGGTCTCCTCGCCGCAGAGACGATAGCCGGCCGTGCGGTTGTCCTTGCTCCAGATCGCCTTGGTCGGCGCGAAGGTGCCGGCCATGAAGCGCTTGTAGGAATTGATGTAAGGCGCCAGGAAATAGGTGATCTCGCTCGCATGGGCGAGAAGCCCGGCAACGTAATTGTGCATCAGCGGCGACATGCCGTATTTGCCGGCATGGTCGAAGAACAGCGGCTTTTCCTCGAGGCTCCAGAGCGACTGGTGGATATGCGAGGAACTGCCGGCGGCATTGTAGTTCCACTTGGCCAGGAAGGTGATGGCCTTGCCCTTCGACCAGGCGATTTCCTTGCAGCCGTTCTTGATGATCGCATGCCGGTCGGCCATCGCGAGCGCGTCGGCATAACGCACATTGATCTCCTCCTGACCGGCCGAAGCCTCGCCCTTGGAGTTTTCGACCGGGATGCCGGCGCCCTGCAGCCCGGTGCGGATCGCCCGCATCACCTCTTCCTCCTTGGTGGTCTGAAAGATGTGGTAATCCTCGTTATAGGCGCTGGCGAGCTTCAGATTCCGGTAGCCTGAGGCATGCGCCGCCTCGTAACTCTGATCGAACAGGAAGAATTCCAGCTCCGAGGCCATATAGGCCTTCATGCCCATGTCCTCGAGGCGCTTCACCTGCCTCTTCAGGATTGCGCGCGGCGAATGGGCGACTTCCTCATGGGTGTGATGATCGAGCACGTCGCAGAGCACGAGCGCCGTGCCTTCGAGCCAGGGAATGCGGCGCAGCGTCGAAAGATCCGGCTTCATCGTATAGTCGCCGTAACCCTTTTCCCAGCTCGTCGCCTTGTAGCCGGAGACGGTTTCCATCTCCATGTCGGTGGCGATCAGGTAGTTGCAGCTGTGCGTTTCCTTCCAGGCGCTTTCGACGAAATATTCCGCCTGGAAGCGCTTGCCCATCAGCCGGCCCTGCATGTCCACCTGGCAGGCCAGAACCGTATCGATGCGCCCTTCGGCAACATCCTTCCTGAGATCGTCGATTGTGTAGCTGCTCATGATTGATCCGCCTGACATTGGAATTGAGAAAATCGGGGCAACGAAATCGCATGCGATTGGCCGGGTGATGGCCTGATGCCTTTTCGTTGAGCCGGTGATGGGGCCGCCGGACGCGGCCCCGCCATTTGAGAGGAGGCCTCGATGCTTAACGTTCGCCGCTTTCGCCGACGGCCGCTTCTGCTGCCGCGATTTCGGCCTGGCGCTTCGCCACGTCGGCACCGATCGGCGGCCCCTTGAAGCGCCGGCTCTCGAACCCGAACCAGACGATCGCGGTGACCACGAGGAAACCGACGGTGATATAGAGCGCCCATTCATTCGGCGGCTGGATGCCGAGAATGAAGATCAGGATCATCGCAATGATTGAGAGCACGGCAAAGAGCTTGAAGACACCTTCGCCGAGGTTCCACGGACCCATCTTGTCCCACTTCGAAGTGCCCCAGGCGAAGAGGCCGAGCGTGATCGGGATCGCGAAGGAGAAGAACAGGAAGATGACCGTGCACGAGACGACGATCGTGTAAACCGGCGTGTCGCCGATCGATACGAGGGAGGAGCCCCAGACGAACAGCACCGACAGGATCGAGCCGGTCCAGATCGCAGCTACCGGCGTGCGGTACTGTGGGCTGACCTTCGACAGTGCCTTGGAGGCCGGCAGTCCGCCGTCACGCGAGAAGGCGAAGATCATGCGAGAGACCGAAGTGACGGTCGCAAGGCCGCACAGCCACTGGCTGACGAGGATCGCCAGATATAGGATGTCCTTGACGATCGGGTTCACCTGGCTATCCATCGCCCAGAAGAACACGTTCCAGCCCTGCTTCGCCGCATCGTCCATATTCGGCAGCATGAGCACGAAGGCGCACAGCATGATATAGCCGAACAGCGCCGACCACAGGACCGAGGCGACCATGCCGCGCGGCACCGACTCGGCTGCCTTGACCGTCTCTTCCGACGTATGCGCCGAGGCGTCATAACCGGTGATGGTGTAGATCGGCAGAAGCAGGCCGAGCAGGAAGACCCAGGTGCCCGAGGTGGACGGCCAGACGTTACCGCCGACTTCGCCGGAATAGTTGGCAAAGGTGAAGAGACGGCCGAACTCATAGGAAGGCGCCGCCAGCAGGCAGACGACCGCCAGCGCGATCGAACTCGCGAAGATCAGATAACCCGAAAAATCGGTCAGCTTCGCGGTCAGGCCGATACCCATGTGGTTCACGAGCGCCTGCGCGCCGGTGATGACGACGAGGAAGACGATGCGCACCGTCGTCGTGTCCGTCAGCCCGAGATAGGTGGTGCCGAAGGAGCCCATGAAGAAATAATAGGTGCCGACATTGATGGCGCCGAGCACGGTGACGAGGCCGAGCAGGTTGAACCAGGCGGTTAGCCAGCCGGTGAAGCGGTTGCCGAGGATCGAGCCCCAGTGATAGAGGCCGCCCGCCGTCGGGTAGGCCGAGCTGATCTGCGCCATGGCGACGGCGAAGACGAGCGAGATGAAGCATCCCACCGGCCAGCCGATGCCGATCGCGGCTCCGCCGGCGCCCGCGGTCGCCTGCGCCAGCGAATTGATGCCGCCGGAGAGAATGCAGATGATGGAGAATGATACGGCGAAATTCGAGAATGAACTCATTCGCCGCTCGAGTTCCTGGGCATAGCCCATCGAATGCAGGATGTGCACATCCTGCTTTTTGTCCAGATCGGTATAATCCGACATGACTTCCCCCTGTTCACGACCGGCCGCGGGATTGCGGGCCGGTTCAGTGCCAATTGCCCGCGGCATTTTCGCCGTGCGGACGTCCGCAGATAAACTGCTCCCTCGGGTCTTCTTTTTATTCAGGCTTCCAGGCTGTGCTGGAGAAGTCCTGTCAGATAGTCGGCCATGACCCTTTGGCCGCCATCGTCTGCGATGAGGTCGTTTCGGACCTCGATCATCACATTGCGCAAGCCGTTCGAAAGCCCGTGCAGGATCAGCGTGTGGGTCACGCCGTCCTGCGGCCCGTAAGGCTGGTTGCGTTCAGTCCTGTAAAGCGGCGATTCAGCCGCAGCATCCAGCATGCGGTCGGCAAGCCGACTGTCTTCGTCGTGCAGTATGCCAAGTTCGACGGCGCGTTGCCGGCCGTGATAGACCGGCGTGAAGCTGTGCATCGTCACGAGAATGCTGTCCTGCCCCCTCGCCCGGCGATCGCGGATCAGCTCGCGAATGGCGTCGTGAAAAGGCACGTAGAGCG
This sequence comes from Rhizobium sp. CBN3, assembly GCF_030518245.1. Classification (NCBI taxonomy): domain Bacteria; kingdom Pseudomonadati; phylum Pseudomonadota; class Alphaproteobacteria; order Hyphomicrobiales; family Rhizobiaceae; genus Rhizobium; species Rhizobium sp. CBN3. The sequence goes on along the minus strand of NZ_JAULSE010000015.1, from coordinate 32,349 downwards.
CATCGGTGCGCGCCAGGCGTTCTTCGGCGGTCAAATCTTTGTTGCCGGGAATGGCATAGATTTCGCTGGTCTCCGGCATGGCGCCCGGTGAACTCGGCGGCCGGTTGCAGTCGTAGATGAGTCGGGAGAAGCGCTGGTGGACGAGCGTTGCGTCGAGTGCTTGCGATATGACGCGGGCAACGGCGAGCGCGCCGGGGTCCCACGCAATATGGCTCGACAGTGCTTCACTTGGCAAACCGAGATCGCCGAAGCGGACAGGAAGCGCGTTGGAAGCGTGCTCGCAGACGAGCAACACCGGGCTCTGGCCGCCGACGCGCTCGATCCCGACGCAGTTGCCGTCCGCTTCGCTGAGGATTTTCGGCCGGGCCAGCACCAAAGGCGCCACTCCTATCCATTAATAAAATGTTATAAGAAAAGAATTCTTCAGGTTTCGATCACTGTCAAGCATCCTCTGAAAAATTCTTTTCATGACACCGGTTGACATGGATTATGACAGCGTTGTTAACTTTGGTTGGGAAAGTGGCGCTAGACCATCCCGGGGAGCAAGATTAGGTGACAGTTGCGTCAAAGACGGTTTCGGACGTCATACACTCGCATTTCGGGCTGTTGACGCGCGCCGAAAAACAATTGGCTGAAAGCCTTCTCGACAATTATCCGGTGTCCGGCCTCGGCAGTATTACCACCATCGCAGAGAATGCCGGCGTGTCCACGCCGACCGTCGTGCGGATGGTGCAGAAGCTCGGCTTCAAAGGCTATCCGGATTTTCAGGCGCACCTGCATCTGGAAGTCGAAGCGACGATCTCCAACCCGATTGCCAAGCACGATCGCTGGGCGCAGAATGCGCCGGGAACCCATATCCTCAACCGTTTCGCCGATGCCATCATGGGCAATCTGCGTCAGACGCTGACCGATCTCGACACCGCGACCTTCGACAGCGTCGCCTCGCTGCTGTCGGACCGCAAGCGCGGCCTCTACTTTGTCGGTGGCCGCATCACCGGCGCCCTTGCCGAATATTTCTTCACGCATATGCAGGTCATCCGGCCTGCCACGACACTGCTGTCCTCCAATTCCAGCAGCTGGCCGCAATATGCCCTCAACATGAATACCGGCGACATCCTGATCATCTTCGACATCCGCCGCTATGAGCAGGAAATGGTCAGCCTTGCGACCGCGGCCCGCAAGCGCGGCGCCGAAATCGTCGTCTTCACCGATCAGTGGGGCTCGCCCGCCGCCAAGCTGGCAAGGCATGCCTTCCGTGTGCGGATCGAGGCGCCCTCAGCCTGGGATTCGTCCGTCGTCACTCTTTTCATCGTCGAGGCGCTGATCGAGGCCGTTCAAAATTCCACCTGGGATGAGACGAAGGAACGCATGAAGACCCTGGAAGGCCTGTTCGAACAGACCAAGCTTTTTCGCAAACCCGGTTAGGAGGACAAGAATAAAAGAGAGGGAAAACTATGACGGATTTGGCGGAAGTGAGCAATGCAGTCGCAAATGAAACATCTGTCAAAAGCGCCTGCTATTCCGGCAAAATTAACGTCATCCAACCGTCACACAAGCTTCATGTAAGCTGATTAACAGCATCGCCAGACACTGAAAACCCGAAGGAGAACAACAGTGATCTCTAATCTTTCTCGACTCCTGTCGCTTTCTACTGCGATGATCGTGGCTTCGACCGCGATTGCTGCCGCAGAACCGAGCGCTGAACTGATCGCCGCCGCCAAAAAGGAAGGCACGCTGACCACGATCGCCCTTCCGCACGACTGGTGCGGCTATGGCGACGTCATTGCCGGCTTCAAGGCCAAGTACGGCCTCGAAGTCAACGAGTTGAACCCGGACGCCGGTTCGGGCGACGAAGTCGAAGCCATCAAGGCCAACAAGGGCAACACCGGCCCGCAGGCTCCCGATGTCATCGACGTCGGCCTCTCCTTCGGCCCATCCGCCAAGAAGGACGGCCTGATCCAGCCCTACAAGGTCTCCACCTGGGACTCGATCCCGGATTCCGCAAAGGATGCCGAAGGCTACTGGTACGGCGACTATTACGGCGTTCTCTCGTTCCTCGTGAATAAGGATCTCGTCAAGGAATCGCCGGCAGACTGGGCCGACCTGAAGAAGAGCGACTATGCAAACACGGTCGCACTCGCCGGCGACCCGCGCACGGCCAATCAGGCCGTCCAGGGCGTATATGCCTCTGGCCTTTCCGCGTCCGGCGGTGATGCAGCCAAGGCAGGCGAAGAAGGCCTGAAGTTCTTCGCCGAACTCAACAAGGCTGGCAACTTCGTGCCTGTCGTCGGCAAGGCTGCGCCCTTCGCGCAGGGCTCCACGCCGATCATTGTCGCCTGGGACTACAACGCACTTTCGTGGGGTGAAAGCCTGAAGGGCAATCCTCCGTTCGAAGTCGTCGTTCCGAAGACCGGCGTCGTTGCCGGCGTCTATGTCCAGGCGATCTCCGCCTTCGCTCCGCACCCGAACGCTGCCAAGCTCTGGATGGAATATCTCTATTCCGACGAAGGTCAGCTCGGCTGGCTGAAGGGCTATTGCCACCCGATCCGCTTCAACGATCTTGCCAAGAACAACAAGATCCCGAAGGACCTGCTCGACAAGCTGCCGCCGGCGGCAGCCTATGAAAAGGCTGTTTTCCCGACGCTCGAAGAACAGGCTGCCGGTAAGGAAACCATCACCAAGAACTGGGATTCCGTCGTCGGCGCAGCCGTCAAGTAATCTCCGATCCTGCCTCCCCGCCCAAAAAGGCGGGGAGGCTTTCTCACTCCGACGCCCCAGGATGAGCTTTCCATGAGTACCGTTTCAACACCGATGGTAAGCAGCGCCCCCTTGATCAACAAAGACCGCGTGATCGACTGGCTGGGTATTGCACCCTTCATTATTTTTTCCCTGCTGTTCCTGATCATCCCCACGCTTTATCTCGTGGCCGGCGCGTTCCTGACGCCCGAGGGCGATTTAACGCTGAAGAATCTCGGCGATCTCTTCACTCCATCCATTATCAGCGCCTACTGGATCAGTATTCGCGTCTCCGTCGCCTCCGCCCTCGGCGGCGCGCTGATCGGCTTCTTCCTTGCCTGGGCCGTCGTGCTCGGCGGTCTGCCCGCCTCGGTGCGCTCGACGCTTCTGACCTTCTCCGGCGTCGCCTCGAATTTCGCCGGCGTGCCGCTCGCCTTCGCCTTCCTCGCAACACTTGGCCGCACCGGGCTCGTGACGGTTTTCCTGCGGGAATGGTTCGGCTTCAATCTCTATGGCACAGGTTTCAACCTGCTGTCTTTCCTCGGCCTCACCATCACCTACATGTATTTCCAGATCCCGCTGATGGTGCTGATCCTGACGCCGGCGCTCGACGGCATGAAGAAGGAATGGCGCGAAGCATCGCAAATCCTCGGCGCCACCAACCGCCAATATTGGACGATGGTCGCCCTGCCGATCCTCTGGCCGAGCCTGCTCGGCACGACTCTGCTGCTCTTCGCCAACGCCTTCGGCGCCATCGCCACCGCCTTCGCGCTGACCGGCAGTTCGCTGAATATCGTGCCGATCCTGCTCTACGCGCAGATCCGCGGAGACGTTCTGCACAATGCCAACCTCGGTTACGCCATCGCTCTCGGCATGATCGTCATCACAGGCGTCTCCAACATCCTTTATCTCATGCTGCGTATGCGCGCCGAGCGGTGGCAGAAATGAAAACACAACGTCTCGGAGCCTGGATCGCCATCATTCTCGGCGCATCCTATTTCATCATCCCACTGATCGGCACCATCGAATTTTCGCTGCGCATGCGCCGCGGCGAATACAGCCTCGACGCCTATCAGTCGGTTTTCTCGGACATTCAGTTCCGCGAGACCTTCGGCTATTCCATGCTGATGGCGTTGCTCACCATCGTCTTCGGCATGCTGCTCGTGGTGCCGACGGCCTATTGGGTGCGGCTGCGCCTGCCGCAGATGCGTCCCGTCGTCGAGTTCATCACGCTGCTGCCGCTCGTCATTCCGGCGATCGTCATCGTCTTCGGCTACCTCAGAATGTATAATTCGTCATCCTACTTGCCGCTGACGGGTTCGACGACAGGGACCAACGCCCTGCTGGTCTTCTCCTATATCACGCTGTCCCTGCCCTACATGTACCGCGCCGTCGATACCGCCATGCGCGCCATCGATGTGCGCACGCTGACGGAGGCCGCCGAAAGTCTCGGTGCTCGCTGGACGACTATAATGTTCCGCTGCATCTTCCCGAACGTGATGAGCGGCGTGCTCTCCGGCGCCTTCATCACGCTGGCGATCGTCATGGGCGAATTCACCTTCGCCGCCCTGCTCAACCGCCCGGCCTTCGGCCCCTACCTGCAGCTCGTCGGCGCCAACAAGGCCTATGAGCCTTCGGCGCTCGCCGTCATCGCTTTCTCGATCACCTGGCTCAGCATGGGCCTGCTCAACCTCGTTTCCCGCTTCGGCAAAGCCCGCCCGGCAAAGGCTTAAGGTAACCGGCTCATGTCTTTTCTCACACTCAACAATATCCAGAAGTCCTTCGGCCCGGTTCAGGTCGTCAAGAATTTCAACATGAACATCGAGAAGGGGGAGTTCATTTCCTTCCTCGGACCGTCGGGCTGCGGCAAGACAACTGTCCTGCGCATGATCGCCGGCTTCGAAACTCCGACCGGCGGCACGCTGACCATCAACGGCAAGGACCAGAGCGCGCTGAAACCGAACCAGCGCAACATCGGCATGGTCTTCCAGGCCTACGCGCTCTTTCCCAACATGTCCGTGCACGACAACGTCGCCTTCGGCCTCAAGGTTGCCGGCGCGCCGAAGCCCGAGATCGACGCCCGCGTCAAGGAAATGCTCGGCCTGATCAAGCTCGATCATCTCGCCGACCGTTATCCCTATCAACTGTCGGGCGGCCAGCAACAGCGCGTCGCACTTGCCCGCGCGCTTGCCGTCAAACCGCAGGTGCTGCTTCTCGACGAGCCCCTCTCCGCCCTCGATGCCAAAATTCGCGTGTCGCTGCGCGAGGAAATCCGCCAGATCCAGCAGCAGCTCGGCATTACCACCGTCTTCGTCACCCACGACCAGGAAGAGGCGCTGTCGATCTCCGATCGCATCGTCGTCATGAACGCCGGCAAGGCCGATCAGATCGGCTCGCCCTTCGACATCTACAACAAGCCGGCCACGCGCTTCGTCGCCTCCTTCGTCGGCACGCTGAACCTGATCGAGGCCAAGATCGTCGACCCGGGTACCAACCTCATCCAGATCGGCGATCAGAAGATCACGCTGAAGCAGTCCGTTGCAGGCCACAAGGTGGGCGAAACCATCTCGCTGGCGCTGCGTCCGGAGGCAGGCTCGCTCTCCGACACCGCCAGAAGCGATACGGCGCTGACCGGCCAGGTCGTCTCGGCTCACTTCCTCGGTTCGGTCATCCGCACCCGCATGAATGTCGGCGGCAACGTCATCTCCTTCGATATGTTCAACAGCCCGGGCGTCACCCCGCCGCAGGCCGGAGAAACCGTGACGCTGCGCTTCATGGCGGCAGACTTGCTCGTCATCAGCGATTGATGTTGCGGGATACCGCTTATGCAAAAGGCGCCGCAAAACGGCGCCTTATTTTTTCGATAATGGATTCGTTCAGCGGATCGCCCGGTCGTCCGCATCGAAGCGATGCACGCGCGCCTGGTCTGGCGTCGCGTAAACGATCTCGTCCGGCTCGTACTGATGTTCGCCGAAAAGGCGCGCCGTCAGCAGGCCGCACTGCTCGGATTCGAGATAGATGATCGTGTCGGCGCCGAGATGCTCGACATGCACGACCTTCGCACCCCACGTCCCCTGCTCGCGCGACAGCGTCATATGTTCCGGCCGTACCCCGATCGTCTTGGCGCTGTGATCGCCCACCTTTTCGCCCGCGATAAAATTCATCTGCGGCGAGCCGATAAAGCCGGCGACAAAGACGTTGGCCGGGCGGTTGTATAGCTCCATCGGTGAGCCGATCTGCTCGATCGCGCCGGCATTCAGCACGACGATCTTGTCGGCGAGCGTCATCGCCTCGACCTGGTCGTGCGTGACGTAGATCATCGTCGCCTTCAGGCCGCGGTGCAGCCGGGCAATTTCAAGCCGGGTCTGGACGCGCAGCGCCGCATCGAGGTTCGACAGCGGCTCGTCGAACAGGAAGAGTTCCGGTTCGCGCACTATGGCGCGGCCGATGGCGACGCGCTGGCGTTGGCCGCCGGAAAGCTCGGCCGGTCGGCGTGCGAGATAAGGCGCGAGCGACAGCATGCCGGAAGCCTTGCCGACGCGCTTGTCGATCTCGCCCTTGGCCGTACCGGCCTGCTTGAGGCCAAGCCCCATATTGTCCTTGACCGTCAGATGCGGATAAAGCGCATAGGACTGGAAAACCATGGCGATGCCGCGCTTGGCCGGCGGCGTCAGCGTCTCGTCGCGGCCGTTGATGACGACGGCGCCCGAGGTCACGTCTTCGAGGCCGGCGATGCTGCGCAAGAGCGTCGACTTCCCGCAGCCCGACGGCCCGACGAAGATGACGAATTCGCCGTCCTTGACCTCGAGGTCGATGCCTTTGAGCACCTCATGCGTGCCATAGGTCTTGCGGATGGATTTGAGTTGAAGCGATCCCACTATTTTTCCCTTACAATCTGACCGGCTGGCCGGTACGCACGCTCTCATCGGCGGCAAGGCAGATGCGCAGCGACGCCACCGCATCCGCCATATGGCGATCGAGGTTCAGATCCTCGCGGATCGCCCTCAGCATGAAGGCCTGTTCCAGGTCGCAAAGCGCCTGATGACCGGGCTCGCCCGTCATCCTCATGTCCTGGTCGGGCCGGATGAACTTGGCGTCCGGGCCGGTTTCGGCCGTATGCAGACGGATCACCGAGGTCTTAGTGTGCGTATCGATGTCGTCGGACTTGGCGTTCGGATCCATGACGATCGACACCGCCCCCTTCGGCGACATCACGTCTTTCACGAAGAAGGCGGTCTCCGAGATCATCGGCCCCCAGCCGGCCTCGTACCAGCCGACCGAACCGTCCTCGAAGAGCACCTGCAGCTGACCGTAATTATACATGTCGGCGGCGATCTCATCAGAGAGGCGCAGCCCCATGCCGCGCACCTCGATGGCCCTGGCGTCGGTGATCTGGCACATCACGTCGACATAATGCACGCCGCAATCGACGATCGGCGAGGTCGTGCGCATCAGCGACTTGTGCGTCGCCCAGGTCGGACCGCTGGACTGCTGGTTGAGGTTCATGCGGAAGACGTAAGGCGGGCCGAGTTTGCGCGCCTCCTCGATCAGCTTCATCCAGGACGGATGATGGCGGAGGATATAGCCGATCACCAGCTTGCGCCCCGCCTTCTCCGCTGCCGCAACGACCCGCTCGGCATCGGCGACGGTGGTCGCCAGCGGCTTTTCCACGAAGACATGGCAGCCGGCCTCGAAGGCGGCGATGGCATAATCGGCATGGCTGTCGGAATAGGTGTTGATCGAGCAGAGGTCCGGCTTCAGTTCGGCAAGCGCCGTCGCAAAGTCGGGGTGAATGGTATAGCCCCGCAGTTCGGGCTCCAGCGCCGGCGTCGAGCGGTTGACGAGACCGACGATTTCGAAACCGGGATTGTTGTGATAGGCGAGCGCGTGGCTGCGGCCCATATTTCCCAGTCCGGCAACGAGGACGCGGATCGGTTTCTCCTGGCTCATTTGACGGCTCCCGACGTGATGCCGCGGATCAGCTGGCGCGAGAAGATGACGTAGAGGATCAGGATAGGCAGAATCGCGAGCGAGAGCGCCGCCAGCACCGCATTCCAGTTGGTGACGAACTGACCGATGAAAATCTGCGAGCCGAGCGTCACCGTCTTGGTGCTTTCGGCCGGCGCCAGGATCAGCGGGAACCAGAGGTCGTTCCAGATCGGGATCATCGTGAAGACGGCGACCGTCGCCATGGCCGGGCGCACCAGCGGCAGCACCAGGCGGAAGAAGATCGCATATTCGGACAGGCCATCGATCCGCCCGGCATTCTTCAGATCGTCCGAAACCGTGCGCATGAATTCCGACAGGATGAAGATCGCGAGCGGTATGCCTTGGGCGGTATAGACGAGAACGAGTGCCGTCAGCGTATTGACGAGGCCGGCCGCCACCATGCCCTGCAAGATCGCCACCGTGCCGAGGCGGATCGGGATCATGATGCCAATCGCCATGTAGAGCCCGAGCAGCAGATTGCCGCGGAAGCGATATTCAGACAGAGCGAAGGCGGCCATGGCGCCGAACAGCAGCACCAGCAGGATCGAGACAACAGTCACGACGAAGCTGTTCTGGAAATAGGTGGCGAAATCGCCCTGCCCCAGCACCGTCTGATAGCCGACGAGGCTGAAGGTCGACGGCGTCGGGATCATCAGCGGTTCGCGGAAGATCGAGTTGCGATCCTTGAATGAATTGACGATGGTCAGGAACACCGGAAACAGCGCGACCAGCGTATAGGCGCCGAGCGCCAGATGCACGAGGCCGGTGCGGATGGGAGATGTGCGTGCCTTAGACATGCGTGCTCCTCAGAACTGGTAGCGACGCATGCGTCGCTGGATGACGAAGAGATAAAGCGAAACGCCGGCGAGAATGATGAGGAACATCACGGTCGCAATCGTCGCACCCATTGAGCGGTCGCCGAGCTGCAGCTGGAAACCGAAGAATGTGCGGTAGAGCAGCGTGCCGAGAATATCGGTCGACATGTCAGGCCCGGCAAGCGCCCCCTGCACGGTGTAGATCAGGTCGAAGGCATTGAAATTGCCGACGAAGGTCAGGATCGAGATGATGCCGATCGCCGGCAGGATGAGCGGCAGCTTGATCTTCCAGAACTGGGCCCAGCCGGTAATACCGTCGCATTCGGCAGCCTCGATCACCTCTTCGGGAATGCTAAGCAGCGCTGCATAGATCAGCATCATCGGAATGCCGATATATTGCCAATTGGAGATCAGCGACACGGCAATTAGCGCCGAACCCGGCTTGCCGAGCCACGGCGCAAACAGGAATTTCAGTCCAATGAGATCGAGCATCCAGGGCGCCACACCCCAGATCGGCGACAGGATCAGCTTCCAGATGAAGCCGACGATGACAAAGGAGAGCAGCGTCGGCAGGAATATCGCCGTGCGGTAGAAGGCGACGCCGCGCAGCTTCGGCACCGAAAGCAGGGCTGCAAGCGCAATGCCGATCGGGTTCTGCACGCACATGTGGATGGCGAAGAAGACGACATTGTTGACGAGTGCGTTCCAGAAATCATGCGCCCAGCGCGGATCGCCGAACAGCACCTTGAAATTCGCCAGGCCGACGAAGGCCGGCTGACCGTCGACCGTATTGTAGAGCGAGAGCCTCAGCGTTTCGATCAGCGGCAGCACCATGACGGCGGAATAGACGATCACGGCCGGCAGCATGAAGACGAAAATGTGCCAGCGCACCGGGCGCTTGATCGGGACGATATCGGCCACGTTGTCGGTTTCGCTCATGGCTTTTGCCTGTTCTTGTCGACTGGCCGCAAGGCGCAGCGCAGATGAAAAACGTTGCGCCTCACCCCAACTCTCTGCCGCCCGGGAAGAAAGGGAACGCCCTGCAGAGATGCTCTATCGGGCTGGGAGGTCGCTGCGAGTATCCTTCTCCCCGCAAGCGGCGAGAAGGTGGCCGGCAGGCCGGATGAGGGGCTGCAAACGCCGCCCCTCACCACATCACTTGGCCGGCTTGTACCAGCTGTCGAGACCCTTCTGCAGCTTCTCGGCGGCGACCTGCGGCGTATCCGTGCCGTTGATCACGTTGGCCGATTCCACCCAGGTCTCGTTTTCGAGGTTCGGCGTACCGCGCGACAGGATCTGGTAGGTCGAGCGCACGGTCGACTTGTACGGGCCGCGCCAGGAGACGAACTCCTGAGCAAGCGGATCGGACATCTTCACCGGGTTGGAGTTCAGGCTGAAGAAGCCCGGCAACGCGTTGGCATAGATATCGGCGAACTCGGGCGAAGCGACCCAGCTCAGGAACTTCTTGGCTTCCTCGGCATGCGTGCTCTTCGCGTTCAGGGCGACGCCGATATCCGGATGGTCGGAGATATAACCCTGATCGCCGGCCTTCGGAACCGGCGGCGGGAAGGCGCCCATCTTAAATTGCGCCTGCGTGTTGAAGAGCGCGATTTCCCAGGAACCGGCCGGGTAGATCGCGGCGCGGCCGAGCGTGAAGAGGTTCTGGCTGTCGGAATAGGTCTGGGCTTCGAAACCGTCGCCGAGATAGGGCTTCCACTTGGCAAGCTCTTCATAGGGCCTGACCCATTCGGGATCGGTCAGCTTCTGCTTGCCTGCGATCAGGGCTGCGCGGCCTTCTTCACCCTTCCAGTAATTCGGGCCGATGTTCTGGTAGCCCATGGTGGCGGCTTCCCAGAGATCCTTCGTGCCCATGGCGAGCGGAATATAGGTGCCATCGGCCTTGATCTTGTCGAGGGCTGCGTAGAACTCGTCCTGCGTCTTCGGCACAGAAATGCCAAGCTTGTCGAAGGCATCCTTGTTGTAGATGAAGCCGTGGATGACCGAAGCCATCGGCACGCAGAAGGTCGACTTGCCGTCGTCGGTCGTCCAGGCGGCCTTGGCGACCGGAGAGAAATTCTCCATGCCCGGCAGGCTGGTGATGTCGACGAGCTGCTTCTTGTTGAAGAGTTCGAGCGAGGCGTCGAATGGGCGGCAGGTGATGATGTCGCCTGCGGAGCCGGCATCGAGCTTGGCGTTCAGCGACGCGTTGTATTCGGTCGGCGCGGTCGGCGAGAAGACGACCTTGATGCCCGGGTTTTTCGCTTCGAACGCCGGAATGATCTTCTCCTGCCAGATCTGCAGGTCGTCGTTACGCCAGCTTTCGACGGTCAGCGTGACGTCGGCGGCATGGACGAGACCTGCCGGCGTCAGCAGGCTTGAGGCAAGCAGCAAGCTTTTCAGAGCAGTGTTTTTCATTTCCCTCTCCTGTTTTTAGCGCCGAAGGCGCCGTTTTCGATCTGAAACAAGCAATTGGCGTGTCTGAGGAAACACCCAATGCCCCTTGGAGGACCGCCAGCGAAGCCGGCCCCGAAAGCTCGATGGACCGAAAGCGGATCGCCTGCGGCCGGACTGCGCGCTTTTCGGTGACCCGCACCGGACGCGCCGAAAATAATGGGAAAGCCGATGGATGCCTGAATTCCATCGTCGGCCCGACAGGGCCGCTGGCATTCTGGCAGTCATCCTCGAAGCGGTTCCGGCTTGATTTTGCTGCCGGTTTTCGTGGGCTTCGAAACGCTGTTCCCTTTTACTGAATTAAGGCCAAAAAAATACCAATTGTCCAGACGAATTTTAACTTTTTGGCCTCAAAGGTTTCATTAAAAATTTTTATCAAAGAAAATCAATTAGATAAAAAGGTGCAATTTCTCCACCGTTCCCACTTGGTAAATGGTATTTTTTTGGTATTGTATGAAAAACAGGTGGGAACGGCGTATTCGGAGGTCCGATGACAGAGCTTGCAATCGGCATAGATGGCGGCGGGACGAGCTGCCGGGCCGCGGTCGCGGACAGAAACGGCACTATCATTGGCCGCGGCAAATCAGGCCCGGCGAATATTCTGTCCGATCTGGAAAACTCTCTTCTCAATATTGCCGAATCCGCCCGGCTGGCACTCAGCGATGCTGGGCTCGCCGCGGAAACCATTTCCTCCGTCGCAGCGGTCGTCGGTGTCGCCGGCGCTAATGTCACGGATTATGGCCAGCGAATCGAAAACGCCCTGCCCTTTGCCGAAGGCCGCGTTGTTACCGACGCGCTGATCGCCCTGCAGGGCGCACTCGGCGATGCCGACGGCATCGTCGGCGCCTTCGGCACCGGCTCGGTCTATAACGCCCGGAAAGATGGTCGGCTGAACGGCATCGGCGGCTGGGGCTTCGTCGTTGGCGACCAGGCAAGCGGCGCTCGCCTGGGCCGCGACCTGATGGAACGATCGCTGCTCGCCCATGACGGCGTGCGCCCGGCATCGCCGATGACTGAGGCGATCCTGGCGGAATATGGCGATGATCCCGAGCGCATCGTCGAATTTGCGCATTCGGCAAGACCGACGGATTTTGCCCGTTATGCGCCTGTCGTCTTCGAACATGCAACGAGCGGCGATGCGGTCGCGGTCGGCATCGTCACGGACGCGGCAACGGCGATCGGCGAAAGCCTTGAAGCGCTGCTCTGGCCCGGATGCCCGTCAATTTGCCTGCTTGGCGGCCTTGCGGAAGCCTATGAGCCCTGGCTTTCCCAACGCTACAGACAGCTGCTTGCCAAACCGAAAAACGATGCCCTTCACGGCGCGGTGGAACTTGCGGTCAAGCTCCTGAACGAGCGACAGCGAGGTGCGGCATGACCGACGATCTCGCCACAATCCTCTCCCTGGAACGCCTGCAGGCGGCCGGCACCGGCCCGCTCTACGTCAAGCTGCGCCGCACGCTCGAAGAGGCCGTGCGCGCAGGCACGCTTGGTCACGGCGACGCGCTCCCGCCGGAGCGCGACATCGCCGAACTTGCCGCCGTCAGCCGGGTCACCGTGCGCAAAGCGATCGACGAACTCGTCGCCGAGGGCCTGCTGGTGCGCCGCCACGGCTCGGGCACCTTTGTCGCCAAGCCGGTCTCCAAGGTCGAGCAGCGCCTGTCGCAGCTCACCTCTTTCACCGAAGACATGGCGCGCCGCGGCATGTCCTCCCGCTCGGAATGGCTGCATAAGGGCATCCACACCCCCTCACCCGACGAGATGATGATCCTTGGCCTCGCGGCGGGCTTGAAGGTTTCGCGCCTCTCGCGCCTGCGCATCGCCGACGACCAGCCGCTGGCGATCGAGAACGCCAGCGTCTCCGGCGAATTCCTCCCCGATCCCTCCGCCGTCACCAATTCGCTCTACGCCGAACTCGAACGCCTCAACGTCCGTCCGGTCCGCGCCGTCCAGCGCATTTCGGCGACCAATATGAAGGAAGCCGATGCCCAGCTTCTCGGCGTCTCCGTGGGTGCGGCCGGCCTGTCGATCGAACGCATCTCCTATCTCGGCTCCGGCCGCGCCGTCGAATTCACCCGCTCGCTCTATCGCGGCGACGCTTATGACTTCGTGGCCGAGCTGACGATCGGGGTGACCTGACGGCTTGAGCTTATCCAAATTATACGAATAGTTCGGGGATCGAAGGCTGGAAACCTATCAAGCAGAAGCAAACTCAATCGATCCCTTTCCAGACCGCAAGTGCGCCCTCGTCCATCGGCTTAAGGAAATCCGGCCCGTCTCCAATGACTTGCCCTTTGAGCAAGCCAATTTTGAAGCAAGACCGTACAATCGGAACAATCTTCACCACGGGCTTGCGCCCTTTCGCGATTACCACCTCCTCACCGGAAAGAGCGGCATCGATCAATTTCGACAGACTGGCCTTTGCGGCTCGGATGGTTACTTGCATTGCGGCCTCATTCCCTCACCTAGCTAAGGATGCCATTCCATCGTCATTTCCGCTATCGAATTCAAACCGCCTGACCACGGGAAATTATCGCGCCACATCAAAAGCATGAAGCCGAAAAGTGAATCACTTTCGGCTTCATCATCTCTTGATTCTTTGCATTAAGAACGGTGAGCGCATCTCTACGCCGCGTCCTCGATCTCCTCGTCCGTCTTGCGCGGCACGTAGTTCAGCACCGGCCCGAGCCAACGTTCGACCTCGGAAACCTCCATGCCCTTGCGCTTGGCATAGTCCTCCACCTGGTCCCGCTCCACCTTGGCGACGCCAAAATAATAGGAATCGGGGTGGCCGATATAGATGCCGGATACGGACGAGCCGGGCCACATCGCATAGCTCTCGGTCAGCTTCACCCCGGCGGCATGTTCGGCATCGAGCAGTTTGAAAAGCGTCGCCTTTTCGGTGTGGTCGGGCTGAGCGGGATAACCGGGCGCCGGACGGATGCCGGCATAGGCTTCACCGATGAGATCCTCGTTGCTGAGGTGCTCATCTCTTGCATAGCCCCAATATTCGCGCCGCACCTGCTCATGCATGCGCTCGGCAAAAGCTTCCGCAAAGCGGTCGGCCAGCGCCTTGACGAGGATCGAGGAATAATCGTCGTTCGACCGCTCGAACCGTTCGGCGATAGCGATTTCCTCGATACCGGCCGTTACCACGAAGCCGCCGACATAGTCCTGCACGCCGCTTGTGACAGGCGCGACGAAGTCCGAAAGCGCCACATTCGCCCGCCCGTCCCGCTTCGAAAGCTGCTGGCGCAGCGTATAGAAGGTGGCAAGCTCCTGGCTGCGGCTTTCGTCGGTGAACAGGCGGATGTCGTCGCCAACGACGCCGGCCGGCCAGAAGCCGATGACGGCGCGCGGGCGGAACCACTTCTCGTCGATGATCTTCTTGAGCATGGCCTGCGCATCGGCCCAGAGCGCACGCGCCGCCTCGCCCTGCTTCTCGTCTTCGAGAATGGCAGGGAAACGGCCGCGCAGTTCCCAGGTCTGGAAGAACGGCGTCCAGTCGATGTATCTCGCGAGTTCGGCCAGATCATAATCCTCGAACACCCGTGTGCCGAAGAACTCAGGCTTGGTCGGCTTGTAGGCCGGCCAGTCGATCTTATGCGCGTTCTCGCGGGCGCGCGACAACGGCAGGCGCACCTTCTCCGCTTCGCTGCGAGCATGCGCGGCCGCCACCTTGGCATATTCGGCTCTCACATCGTCGACATAGCCCTGCCGCGTCTCCGGCGAGAGCAGCGCCGAGACGACGCCGACGGCGCGGCTCGCATCGGTGACATAGACCGCCTGGCCCTTGTTATAGCCGGGATGGATCTTCACGGCCGTATGCACGCGGCTGGTGGTTGCGCCGCCGATCAGGAGCGGAATCTCGAAGCCCTGCCGTTCCATCTCGGACGCAACATGCACCATCTCGTCGAGCGACGGCGTGATCAGACCGGAAAGACCGATGACATCGACCTTTTCGGCGATCGCCGTTTCAAGGATCTTCGTCGCCGGCACCATGACGCCAAGGTCGACGATCTCGTAATTGTTGCAAGCGAGCACGACGCCGACGATATTCTTGCCGATATCGTGCACGTCACCCTTGACGGTCGCCATCAGGATCTTGCCGGCCGATTGACGATCGTCGCCACCGGTGAGGCGCTTTTCCTCTTCCATGTAGGGAAGCAGGACGGCAACGGCCTGCTTCATGACGCGCGCCGACTTGACCACCTGCGGCAGGAACATCTTGCCCGAGCCGAACAGGTCGCCGACCACGTTCATGCCGGCCATCAGCGGTCCTTCGATGACGTGCAGCGGCCGGGCGGCCTGCTGCCGCGCCTCCTCGGTATCGGCCTCGATATATTCGGTGATGCCGTTGACCAGCGCATGCTCGAGACGCCTCTCGACGCTCCATTCGCGCCAGGAGAGATCCTGGACACGACCCTCCTTTGCCCCGGCACCACGGAAACGCTCGGCCACTTCGAGCAGCCGTTCGGTGCTGTCGGCACGGCGGTTCAGCACTACGTCCTCGCAGGCCTCGCGCAGTTCGGGATCGATGTTGTCGTAGACGGCGAGTTGGCCGGCATTGACGATGCCCATGTCCATGCCGGCCTGGATGGCGTGGTAGAGGAACACGGCATGCATCGCCTCGCGCACCGGCTCGTTGCCGCGGAACGAGAAAGACAGGTTGGAGACGCCGCCGGAGATATGCACGAGCGGCATGCGCTGACGGATCGTCCGCGTCGCCTCGATGAAGTCGACGCCGTAATTATTGTGCTCTTCGATGCCGGTCGCGACCGCGAAGATGTTCGGGTCGAAGATAATGTCCTCGGGCGGGAACCCGATCTTCTCAGTCAGCAGCTTATAGGCGCGCTCGCAGATTTCCACCTTGCGCTCATAGCTGTCGGCCTGTCCCGTTTCGTCGAAGGCCATGACGACGACGGCCGCACCATAATTGCGCAAGAGCCGCGCCTGGGCGAGGAAGTTCTCCTCGCCTTCCTTCAGCGAGATCGAGTTGACGATCGGCTTGCCCTGCACCCGCTTCAGGCCGGATTCGATGATCGAGAATTTCGACGAGTCGATCATCACAGGCACGCGGGCGATGTCAGGCTCGGCAGCGATAAGGTTGAGGAACTCGACCATCGCCTTTTCGGAATCGATCAGGCCCTCGTCCATGTTGATGTCGATCACCTGCGCACCGTTCTCGACCTGGTCGCGCGCGACATCGAGTGCCGGCGTGTAATCGGCATTGGTGATCAGCTTGCGGAACTTCGCCGAGCCGGTGACGTTGGTGCGCTCGCCGACATTGACGAAAGGAATGTCCTTGGTCAGCTCGAAGGGTTCGAGACCCGACAGCGACATAAACGGGCGATGCTCGGGAATCGGGCGCGGCTTGTATTTCGCCACCGTCTCGGCGATCGCCCTGATATGTTCCGGCGTCGAGCCGCAGCAGCCGCCGACGATGTTGACCAGGCCTTCACGGGCGAAGCTGTCGATCTGCGCCGCCATCAGCTCCGGCGTTTCGTCGTACTGGCCGAACTCGTTCGGCAGGCCGGCATTCGGATAGGCGCAGATAAAGGTATCGGCAACGCCCGAAAGCTCCTGCAGGTGCGGGCGCATCGCGTTAGCCCCGAGGGCGCAGTTCAACCCGATCGTGAAGGGATTGGCATGGCGCACCGAGTTCCAGAAAGCCGACGGCGTCTGGCCGGAGAGTGTGCGGCCGGACAGGTCAGTGATCGTGCCGGAGATCATCACCGGCAGACGCACGCCCTTGGCCTCGAAACGCTCTTCGCAGGCGAAGATCGCGGCTTTGGCATTCAGCGTGTCGAAGATCGTCTCGATCAGGATGATGTCGGCGCCCCCGTCGATCAGCCCGTCGATCTGCTCGCCATAGGCGTCACGCAGATCGTCGAAGGTGACGGCGCGGAAACCGGGATTGTTGACGTCGGGCGAGATCGAGGCAGTACGGTTGGTCGGGCCGATGGCGCCGGCGACGAAGCGGCGGCGGCCGTCCTCGCGCTCGGCGCGGATTGCTGCCCGGCGCACGATCTCGGCACCTTCCTTGTTGAGGTCGTAGACGGCGCCTTCCATCTGGTAATCGGCCTGGGCGATGCGGGTCGAGGAGAAGGTATTGGTCTCGAGGATATCGGCGCCGGCCTTGGCGTATTTGTAATGGATCTCTTCGATCGCATCCGGCTGGGTCAGGATCAGAAGGTCATTGTTGCCCTTCTGATGGCAGGCGCAACCGATGAAGCGGGTTCCGCGGAACTGGTCCTCGTCGTAGCCGAGACCCTGGATCTGCGTGCCCATGGCGCCGTCGAGAACAAGGATGCGCTCGCTCGCGGCTTTCTTCAAAGCGGCGAAAACTTCACTGCCGTCACGCTTGCCCGTTTCCGGACCAAAGAGAGTATCAAACACGGGAGGGCTCCTTGACGTCGTAAGACCAGACTTCCAGATCACATAAAGATATCTTTATGTCAATATATGCCGGTCGATTTCGTGCTTTGCGGGCCTTGCCCGATGACAGGCCCGCGCGAGGTCTATATAGGCCTTTGCTAGGCTTGTGCACGAAATCGGAGGAGTATCATGGCACCCGCAATCGGCAACGCCGCGCTTGGAAACTGGACAAGCCGCGCCTATCACCGCAGCTGGCTGCTGGCGCAGGCAAATGGCCTTTTCGATTTCTTCCAGCACAATTCGATCAATCCCAAGGGTGGCTTCTACGATCTCGACGACACCGGCAGGCCTCTCGATGCCGAGGGCCAGGTGCGCGGCATCCATATTGCGGCGCGCGCGGTCCATTGTTTCTCGATCGGCGCCCTGCTCGGCCGTCCCGGCGCCTCCGACGTCGTCGATCACGGCATGGACTATCTCTGGAACCACCATCGTGACCGCAAGAACGGTGGCTATTTCTGGTCGCTCGACAATAACGGTCCGGTTGATTCCAACAAGCAGGGCTACGGCCACGCTTTCGTCCTGCTTGCCGCTTCCTCGGCAAAGACGATCGGCCATCCGCTGGCCGACGGCATGCTGGCCGATATCACCGAGATCCTGAACACGAAGTTCTGGGAACCGCGCCACGGCGCGATCGCCGAGGAATTCACCGCCGACTGGCAGCCGCTCGACGGCGGCGCCTATCGCGGCCAGAATTCCAACATGCACCTGACCGAGGCGCTGATGGCCGCCTTTGAAGCCACCGGCGACAGGGATTACCTCGCCAAGGCCGAAAGCATCGCCGATCTCGTCATTCGCCGTGCGGCCGGTTCGGTCGACTGGCGCGTCGCCGAACATTTCGACGCCGAATGGAACCTCAATAAGGATTACTATCATCCGAACGAAATGTTCCGCCCAGCCGGCACGACACCCGGCCATTGGTTGGAATGGGCCCGCCTCATCCTGCAGCTCTGGGCGCTCGGCGGCAAGCGCATCGCCTGGATGCCGGATGCCGCGAAGGCCCTTTTCGAGCAATCCATGGCGCTCGGCTGGGATAACGACAAGGGCGGCTTCTTCTACACGCTCGACTGGGCGGATAAACCGGCCAAGCGCAACAAGCTGTGGTGGCCGGCCTGCGAGGGTGCGGCTGCCGCGCATTTCCTCAACGAGCACTTGCCGAGCGACTATCACGAGGAATGTTACCGCAAGATCTGGAACGTGATCGAACGCGCCTTCATAGACCATAGGAATGGCGGCTGGCATGAGGAACTGACGGAAGATTTGGTTCCCTCGCACGCGCTCTTTCCCGGCAAAGGCGATATCTACCACGCCCTGCAGGCCTGCCTCATTCCGCTTTTCCCGGCAACGGGCAGCCTGACGAAAGGCATCACTGACTCCGGCGGCAGGCTCTGACGGCTGTTTCAGCGGCCGGCGCCGGCCGTCCGGCGCTCGGATTGTTCCGGCAGATGCGGCCGCGTCACAGCGGAGAGAGCCGCAACGTATCCAGATCTTTCGCCAGCATCAGCGCCAGGGCTTCGACCACAAGATTGTGGTCGTCGCGCTGCGGCAGGCCGGAGACGGTGACGGCGCCGATGCAGCCGGTACCCTTGACGTTGATCGGAAAACTGCCGCCATGCGGCGCATAATCGGCGCCATCAAGCCCGTTGTCCTCGACGGTCTTGCCGTCCTTGCTGAGCTTCAGGCCGGAGGCATAGCTGCTGCGGAAATAGCGCAGCACCATGTTGCGCTTACGGCGCACCCAGTTGACGTTGTCGGGTGTCACACCCGGGAGTGCGGCATAGAAGACCGGCATCGAATGCAGAGTCACGTCGATGGCAATGCCGAGGCCGCGCTCGCTGGCGAGTTCCTGCAGAAGCTTGCCGAGCTGCCAGGCAGTGGTGAGATCGAAGGCGTCGAAGCTCAGCGCCTTTTCCTGCTCGGCGATCCGGCTGAGATCGTTGTCGATTGTCATGATAGGCGCTCCTCTCCCGCAATGATCCGCTGCAGACCATTCTCATCAGGAGAGAAAAAGTAAAGCAAAACTTGGACCTACCCTGATGTCAGAGCTTCGGCGTCAGCATCTCGAAACGATCGCGGATGGTGGTGCAGGTATCGCCGCCCAATCGCGCAATGGCATCGACCGCGGCCGGATCGACATGCAGCCGTTCCGGATCGACGACCCCGTCGCGGTAATGCGCATAGACGATCTCACCGAGGATAATCTGCCGTGAGCGGCCGAGCTCCAGCGTCACATGCCGCCGGCATTCGAAGGCAGCCGGCGCCTCGGCGATAAAGGGCGACGCCACCTTCGCGCCCGGTATCGCCGTCAGCCCCGCCTGCTTCAGCTCATCGACGCCCCGCGGATATTTCGCGCCGCAGACATGCATCGCCTCGGCGATCGCAAAGGAGACGATGTTGACCGTGAAGACCTCGGTCATGCGAATATTGTGGCCGGTGTCCTTGAACGACATGTCGGCATTGTTCTCGACGCCGATCGCCAGGATCGGCGGATCGGCCGACAGGCAGTTGAAGAAGCTGAACGGCGCCGCGTTGATCCGGCCATGTTCGTCGACCGTCGTCACCAGCGCGATCGGCCGCGGGATGATCGTGCCGATCATCAGCTTGTAACGCTCGCGCTCGCTGAGCTCTTTAAAATCGAAGGAGACCGCCATAGTTCAGCCGATTTTCGGGGTCGGCGAGAAACCGCTCATCGCGCCCATAAAAGGTTTCGGCAGCGGCGAGGCATAGGAGCCGCGCTTGCTGGTGGAAAGCCCGAGCGAGACCAGCGCCTCGGCCTGTTTGACGGCGGCCGCCACACCGTCGACGACGGGCACGCCGTAGATATCCTGCAATTCCCTGGCCAGATCGGTCATGCCGGCGCAGCCGAGCACGATCGCTTCGGCCCTGTCTTCGGCAAGCGCCCGCTCGATCTCGGCCCTCAGCTTGCCGATCGCGCCCGAGGCCGCGTCTTCCAACTCCAGTACCGGGATGTCGGAGGCGCGCACCTTCGCCCGGTCGCCCATGCCGTAGCGCCGCACCAGATTGTCGATCAGCACCCGCGATCGCTCCAGCGTCGTCACCACGGTAAAGCGCTGCGCCAGGAAGCCCGCCGTCACCACGGCGGATTCGCAAAGCCCGAGGATCGGCACATCGGCGAAGCTCCGCGCTGCGTCGAGCCCGGTATCGTCGAAACAGGCGATGACAGCCGCGTCGTAGCCCGCCACCTGCCGCTCCTTAAGTTCCAAGAGCAGGCCGGGAATCGCGAGCGCCCCGTCGTAATGTCCCTCGATGGAGACCGGCCCCATGCTGGATGTCGCGGCGATGATCTCGGTGCCGGATGCCGCCACCGCACGTGCGGCGGCCGCAGCCTTCTCGGTCATGGAGGCCGTGGTATTCGGATTGACGATGAGGATGCGCATATCAGTCTATCTTTGCCTGCCGCCGCCCCAGCATCGTCATGATGCCGAGCGCGATGAGAATGATGGTGAAGGAAAACAGCGTCGTCACCGTGCCGAGTGCATAGAGCACCGGCGTCGTGACGTTGGTGGTCATGCCGTAGATTTCGAGCGGCAGCGTATTGTAGCTGCCCGACGTCATCAATGTGCGCGCGAATTCGTCATAGGACAGCGTGAAGCCGAACAGGCCGACGCCGATCAGGCTCGGCGCGATCATCGGCAGCACGACGTGGCGGAAGGTCTGCCAGGAGGTGGCGCCGAGGTCGCGCGCCGCCTCTTCATAAGCAGGCGAGAAACGGTTGAAGACCGCAAACATGATCAGCACCCCGAAGGGCAGCGTCCAGGTCAGATGTGCGCCGAAGGCCGAGGAATACCATGCGGGCTTGAGACCGCCCTCCTGGAAGACAACGCCGATGCCGAGCGAAATGATGATCGACGGCACGACCAGGCTGGCGACCGTGGCGTAGAACAGCGCCGTCGATCCGCGGAACCGGCGGCGGAAGGCAAGCCCGGCCAGCAGCGACACGACGACGGTCACCACCATCACCATCAGCCCGAGGGTGAAGGAGCGCCGGAACGAGGCGCCGAAATCGCCGACCGCCTGCTTCTCGAACAGGTTGAAGAACCAATGCGTGGAAACGCCGTTCATCGGGAAGGTCAGGCCGCCGTCCGGCCCCTGGAAGGAGAGAATCAGGATCGCCGAAAGCGGGCCGTAGAGGAACAGCACGAAGACGACGAAGAACATCGCCAGCAGATAGAATTCGAGACCGCGTTTCTCGTGGTTCATCTCAAAGCTCCTTGCGGATGTCGACGACACGCAGGATGGCGGCGACCATCATGAGCACCACCGCAAGCAGCACCACGGCATTGGCGGCGGCGGCCGGATATTGCAGCAGCGACATCTGGTTTTTCATCATCAGCGCCACCGAGGCGCTCTGGCCGCCGGACATCACCTGCACCGTCGAAAAATCGGCCATCACCAGCGTCACGACGAAGATCGTGCCGATCGCCATGCCGGGCTTGGCAAGCGGAATGACGACGTTCCACAGAACCTGCCAGTCGGATGCGCCGGCATCGCGCGCCGCCTCGAACAGCGACCGGTCGATGCGCATCAGCGTGTTGAAGATCGGCGTCACCATGAACAAGGTATAGAGGTGCACCATGGCGAGCACGACGGCGAAATCGGAATAGAGCAGCCATTCGATCGGCTGCGGAATGATGCCCATCTTGATCAGCGCGGAATTGACCAGGCCGTTGCGTCCGAGCACCGGGATCCAGGAGATCATCCGGATGATGTTCGACGTCATGAACGGCACGGTGCAGACGAGGAAGAGAATCATCTGCGTCGAGGTCTTGCGAATGTGGAAGGCCAGGAAATAGGCGACCCAGAAGCCGATGACGAGTGTCAGCGCCCAGACGATAGCGGTGAATTTCAGCGTGTTGAGATAGGTCTTCCACGTCACCCATGAACCGAGCGTGTCGGTGTAGTTCATGGTGAGGAAATCGGGGTAGAGGCCGGCGAAATCGTAATCCCAGAAGCTGACGACAGCGATCATCGCGATCGGCAGCAGGAAGAAGAAGCCGAGGATGGCGATCAGCGGTGTCGCCTGGAGGTATGAGATGACTGAGGGGGAGAGCCTCAGTCCACGCCTGCCGCGCACGCGCTGAGCGTCCTCCTCCGTTTCCGCTGCAATGGTCGCCATATCCGGTTCTCCGTTCTGATTGCGTCAGGTGGACGAAGGAGCGTGCCGCCCCCTCATCCGCCTGCCGGCACCTTCTCCCCGCTGGGGAGAAGAGAATCGCAGCGGCGTCTCGGCCACCGCGAACCTTGTTCTTTTGTTATCTGCCGAGCGGCAAGCTCCCCCTTCTCCCCAGCGGGGAGAAGATGCCCGAAGGGCAGATGAGGGGGCGGAGCGAAGCGACGTCTTGAGCGCTAGCGAAAGACAATCCTGCTCATCCGCCCCCTCGACGATCAAGCCGCGATGAACTCGTTCCAGCGGCGGACCATGTAGCGGTCCTCGTCCATGACCGAGTTCCAGCAGGCGACCGCACCCATGCGGGCTTCGAAGGCGCCGCCGTCGCGCACCGCACCGGCCTTTTCCATGACTTTGCCTTCGGGAGAGAGAATATCGCCCTGCGCCGGCTTGCCCTCGATCCAGTAACCCCATTCATCTGCCGTCATGAAACCCTTGGCGGTTTCCATGCAGGCGGAATAATAGCCCTGGCGGTTGAGATAGCCGCCGACCCAGCCCGACGTATACCAGTTGATATATTCATAGGCCGCATCGAGCTCAGCGCCCTTGAGATGCGAGGCAAGGCCGAGGCCGCCGCCCCAGGCACGGTAGCCTTCCTTGAGCGGCTGGTATTTGCAGGCGATGCCCTTGGAGCGGACGGCAGCGACGGCCGGCGACCACATGGACTGGATGACGACTTCGCCCGAGGCCATCAGGTTGACCGACTCGTCGAAGCTCTTCCAGAAGGCGCGGAACTGGCCGTCGCCCTTGGCCTTGATGAGGAATTCGATCGTCTTGTCGATCTCTTCCTTGGTCATGTTGCCCTTGTCGGCATATTTGATGTTGCCCAAGGCTTCCATGATCATCGCCGCATCCATGATGCCGATCGACGGGATGTTGAGGATCGAGGTCTTGCCCTTGAACTTCGGATCCATGATGTCGGCCCAGCTGGTAATGTCGCGGCCGACGAGATCGGGACGGATGCCGAGCGTATCGGCATTGTAGATGGTAGGAACCATCGTCATCCACTGCGTCGGCTCCTTGGCGAACTTCTTGGCGCCCTGCGCCTCGACGAAGCCGACCGTGTGCGGTGCCGTGCCCTGGGCGATGACGCTGTCCGGCTTCATCTTGCCGTTGATGAAGAGCGGCACGATCTTGTCGTAGTATTTCAGCTTCTTGACGTCCATCGGCTGCAGCACGCCTGTCGGAAACACCTTCTTGGCGATCCAGTATTCGATGTCGGCGATGTCGTAGCTGTCGGGCTGGGTGACGGCACGCTGAGCGGCGGCGTCGGAATCGGTTGCCGTCATCTCCAGCGTGATGCCGAGATCGGCTTTGCACTTTTCAGCGATGGCATTGATGTTGGATACGCCGGTGCCGAACTGGCGAAGCGTGATGTTCGTCTTCGCCCAAATCGTGGGAAAGCCGGTGATAGCGCCGGAGCCGGCGATGGCGCCCACGGCGGCAGCACCCGTCTTCAAGAGCGTGCGGCGGGAAAGACCCTTTTCCGCCTTGGTCGATGTCGTTTCAGTCGTCATGTCAGTTCCCCTTTTCTTGATGTGGAAGTCGACGTTTTTGATTGTTCATGCAGAGGCGCGGCCGAGAAGCACCGCATCCTCACGTTCCCAGCTGAGCGAGACCGCGTCGCCGACGGCGACCGGGCCGGCGAAATAGTCGTTGTCGTCAGCAATGACGGTGAAGTCGTCGCTGCCGGCGCCGAGAACGGTGATCTTCACGGAGGAGCCCCGGTATTCGACGTTGGAGACGATGCCGTTGAAGCCGAGCGTCCACTCGGTCGCCACCTGCAGGCGCACGCGATCGGTGCGGATGCCGATGTCGACCGGCTCGCCGACGTCCCTGCCCTCGCCCCCCACGGAAAAGCTCTGCCCCTCCGGCACGGTCATGACGAGCACGCCGTCCGCGCTCGACGTCACCCGGCCGGACAAGACATTGTGATCGCCCATGAACCGCGCGACGAAGGCGGTTGCCGGCTTCTCGAAAACCTCGCGGGGTGCCGCCGCCTGCTCGATCCGGCCGTCATTCATGATGACAATGACGTCCGCGAGCGCCATCGCCTCTTCCTGGCTATGGGTGACGTGGACGAAGGTGATGCCGAGCGACTTCTGCAGCTTCTTCAGTTCGGCGCGCATGCGGATCTTCAGGAACGGATCGAGCGCCGACAGCGGCTCGTCGAGCAGCAGCGCCTCCGGATCGGTAATCAGGGCGCGGGCCAGCGCCACACGCTGCTGCTGGCCGCCGGAAAGCTGAGCCGGACGCCTGTTGGCATAGGGCGCCATCTGCATCAGCTTCAGCATCTCCAGCGCCTTGGCCTGCCGCTCCGCCTTGTCGACGCCTTTCATCTTAAGGCTGAAGGCGACATTGTCGACCAGGTCGAGATGCGGGAAGAGCGCATAGGACTGGAACATCATCGCCGTGCCGCGCCTGGCCGGCGGAAGATCGGTGACGACCGTTTTGCCGAGCCTAATGTCGCCGGAAGAAATGCTCTCATGGCCGGCGATCATGCGCAGTGTCGAGGTCTTGCCGCAGCCCGACGGGCCGAGGAAGCAGCAATAGGAACCGGCCGGAATCTTCAAGCTGATCCCATGCACGGCCGTCGTCGTTCCGTAGACCTTCGAAACGGATACTATATCGATCTCTGCCGCTTTCGACATCATGCCTTCCCCTGTTCGGGAAAGATGACGCATCTGCCGTGCCAATCGCCTCCAACTCGACTAAACCCTTAGCAAGGAAGGGTTTTAACGCTCGAAGCCGTGCAGGCGCATTTTATGAGCACCGCATCGTCTGCACATGATTTAGGCTATCGTCTGCAATTTGCGCAGAAAATCGTATACAATTTAACCGCTATTTCGATGACAAATTCCGTTTAACTTTTGCCGCGAAGCCGGCTATGGTTTGCCCGCCATCAGGGAATAGTTTTCATGAAATCCGCCGCCAAGGCCATGCAGGCCGAAGAAGTCGCCGAAACCGGCGCGCACCAGATCCGCGACGCCATTCGCGAGGCGATCGTCGAGCGCAGGCTTTCCCCCGGCACCAAGCTTTCCGAAAGCGATGTCGGCAATCTTTTCAACGTCAGTCGCACGCTTGCCCGCGCAGCCCTGCAGGCGCTTTCCTATGAGGGCCTGGTCAGCGTCGAGAAGAACCGCGGCGCCTTCGTCGCCTATCCCTCCCCTGATGAGGCCCGCCAGATCTTTTCCGCCCGGCGCCTCGTCGAGCCCGGCATATTGCGCGAGGCGGCGGCGCGGATCACCCCGGACGACATCAGCAATCTACGAGGGCTTTTGCAGGAAGAAGGTCGCCTGATGAGCGAGCGCGGCCAGACGGCCCGGCGCGCCGAGATCAAGGCATCCGGCGATTTCCACCTGATGCTGGCGGAAATTTCGGGCAACGCGATCATGCAGCGTTTCATGGAGGAGCTCGTCGCCCGCTCATCCCTCGTCATCGCGCTCTACGGCCAGTCGACCGCTTCCAGCTGCGGCCATTCCGAACATGGCGACATCATCTCGGCGATCGAAGACAACGAACTCGACCGCGCCTGCCAGCTGATGCTGCATCACATCGCCCATATCGAGTCCGATCTCGACCTGCGCGAACGCAAGAGCCTCGGCCTCAAGGAAGCCTTCGAACTCTGAACAGGTGGGCGCACGTCGCCCGCAGCTATCACGACGCCTTCTTCGGCAGCTTGTCCAGCGCGGCGAAAATTTCTTCCGCCGTCCGCGGCTCGCTCGAGCGCAGCTTCACCGCGCCGTCACGCCCGATCAGGATCAGCCCGAACTCGCTGTAAGACGGCCCCTGCAGCCGCTCGCGAATATCGTCCGCATCAAGTTCCCAGCCATCGTCGAACAGCGAGAAAGCGCCGCCGCCGGCGATGATGAACACTTCGACGTCTTCCTCGATGAGGCGCATCTGTGCGTTCCGCAACCATTCGTCCTGGGTTGCCGCGCGGTCGTCCTGCGCATCTGCAAAGATGATCAGCACCCGTTTGCTGTCTCGAAACTGCTCGAGCGATTGCGGAAGTTCCGGCTCACGTCGCGGTGTGCCGATGATTTCATGAACGATGGATCTCAGCATGGTGCTATTCCTCGCCCGTCATCTCACGGGCTGTAACTGCGCCATTGCAGCGGCCGCGTATTTCAAGACGCGCAAGAACGCTGTAACGCGCTGAATAACTGAATAATTCCCAATCCGGTACGAACTGGGATCATGCAGTAAACGGCTGGAAATGGGGGAGGTTCCGACGAAGCGGAAAAGGATCGCAACCCCACACGGTTTGGCCACGATCCTTTTTCCCGTCAGTCGCGGCTCTGGTCCTCGGCCGCATGCGCCGAGACGGCGACGAGGTCCGCTGTGCCGTTGGCAAGGAGGCGTTTGCGCACCAGCACGCGCATGACGCGCGCCGCCGTCGAGAAGGTCATCTGGTCGAGCGGACCTTCGCCCTCCCACGGCTTGGTCAGCCGCTCGGTGACGGCGCCGACGATATTCATCGGCACGATGTCGGTGCATTCGCGCATGGCTTCGAAAACGAAGCTGATCGGGATGACCCTTCCTTCATGGGTCACGATCGGTTCGGTCAATTCGCTGTCCCATTCCTCGAAAGCGTAAAGTGCTTCCCGAAACAGCTGCTGGAGGGTAAACGGCGCGTGGCCGTTATGAAGTGGCGGCAGGGCATTCATCATGTCTGTCTCCTCTTGATGGATTAAGCCAAAATCCTCCTGGATCGGTCGGCATGAACGCGGGGAACGCAGCTTTTTTTGCCCCTGCGGACCGATAACACGATTGATTCTATAGAGTAACCTTCCGTGAATAAAGCCCAATTCTCGGCGAGGGAGGCACCCGTTTTCCTAAACGCATGAAATTCTTGCATGTTTTAGGCGAAATTTTCTCGGCGAGCCGCGTTCTTGAAAATCCGTGCCAGCCGCGCGGGAATGGTGCGGGAGGCGGAAAAAACCCTGAAAAATCACGGAACTTTTGCGGCTGTAATCTGTTTTGTTCGCGCACTTCGTAAAAGCAGATGGGGTTACCACCAATGACGCAGATCCGTGAACCGGAGCGGCGGACCAAAGTCCTGCGCGGCCGTCCTTACCGCCTTGATGAATTCGCCTCCAAATACGGCCTGCGCAGCGACCAGGCCGAGAGCCTGTTTACCCGCTTCGGGCCTTCCTCGATCGAACTCGATTTGCTGATGGCAGCCAAGCGCCGCGCGCCTGTTCTGCCGGACAGAATTGCCGAATAATGCCTTTCACGAACGGAATCGATAGATGAGCGACAGACGCCATGAGTGGATCAGCAAACGGGCCTATGCGATCTGGGAAGAACAGGGCCGCCCTGACGGCCGGGACGGCGAACATTGGCGTCAGGCAGTCGCCGAGCGGGACGCGCTGGAACGCACGCAGGCCTCCGTCGACGGACGCGAAGTGCTGGTGAAGTTCCGCCCGAAGCCGCAACGGCCGGAACTGCCGCGCGACGGCTGGCTCACCCCGCCGGCCAAGGCCGGCTGATCCGACGGCCAGCCGCGAGATTCTGCACGGCGCCGCTCAATGCTGCATCCCCGAATGCCGATGGCCGGCCTCGTCCTTCGAGGCCCCTACGGGGGCACCTCAGAATGAGGGCGGAGAGAGGCTCGGGTTGTGGCACCGGAGCGCGGAGCGGCACGCCAGAACCCCACTCTGTGGGACATAGCACATAAGGTAGCCGCTTCTGCGATGTGCCAACACCTAGCCGCGACCCGCCGCAACCGCTTGGCAACCATCCGACACATCGATCAGCCCGCCACGGCACACGATGGCCTCCAGGGCGCAGAGAAGGTGCGGCTTGCCTCACGATGGCGGACAGAGGCGCGGCTTACCTCATCGGAGCGGCGCGCCGAAGACGGGCGGGAGCGGCGATAATGGCACAGTCCACCCCCCCTTCCCCGAACGCCGCTGTTTCCGCTTGAAACACTTCGTCAACCATATTGGCACAAATCCATGGAGTACGGGTTTTTCTTTCACCCGCCCTCGAAATTGCCGCTCGACACTCTCCTCGCAAAATCGGAAACGGAACAGGGATGAAAAAGTGCGCATGCGCGAAGCGTGATTCCATCCGGCCGCGGCGTTGATCGATGCCTGGCCGGGCCTATCAAGTCGGGGAAAGCCTCACACCGCCCGCCGGGGCGGGCGATGTCACAAGGCGTTGTTTTCCTGGCAAAGCGCCCGGTGGACCTCGGTCCAGAACAGCGCCAGCGGGGTGTCGCCGTTGCGTTCGGCAACAAGGGCGCGGATCAACGCTTCGGAACCTGCCATGTCCTGCCAACTGGATTTCAGACCTTTGGCGGCCTGTCGGCATTCGGCAATCTCGAACGGTCTCTTGCTGTCCATATGAGGTCTCCTCATTCAAGGCGCTAGCAAGCGGCGGCCGGATTGTCATTCCCCGCATATGTGGGGATGCCTTGTATTTTAGACGGTCCTCACGGTAGGATTGCGGGAATTGGGACGACGGAAATGATCGAGAATACCTACAGCGACAAGTTCGAACCCGCTTTCGAACAGATCAAGGCTGCAACCAATGTGGATGCCGCTATCCGTATTCTCCAGGCGGACTATGGCCTCGATTTCGTGACCTACCATCTCGCCCAGACGATCGCGAGCAAGATCGATTCCCCCTTCGTGCGCACCACCTATCCGGATGCCTGGGTCTCCCGCTACCTCCTGAACAGCTACGTGAAGGTCGATCCGATCGTCAAGCAGGGCTTCGAGCGCCAGCTGCCCTTCGACTGGAGCGAGGTCGAGCCGACGCCGGAAGCCTATGCCATGCTGGTCGACGCCCAGAAGCACGGCATCGGCGGCAACGGCTATTCCATTCCCGTCGCCGACAAGGCGCAGCGCCGCGCGCTCTTGTCGCTGAACGCCCGCATACCGGCCGAGGAATGGGCCGAGCTTGTGCGCCGCTGCCGCAACGAATGGATCGAGATTGCCCATCTGATCCACCGCAAGGCCGTCTATGAGCTGCATGGCGAGCATGATCCGGTGCCGACATTGTCGCCGCGCGAGATCGAGTGCCTGCACTGGACGGCGCTCGGCAAGGATTACAAGGATATTTCGGTGATATTGGGCATATCGGAGCACACGACGCGTGATTACCTGAAGACCGCCCGGTTCAAGCTCGGCTGCGCCACGATTTCGGCGGCCGCCTCGCGGGCGGTGCAGTTGCGCATCATCAATCCCTGAGAAGCGGAATCGATTTTCCGAGAATACGCCGTGTCGATTCAAAAGCCGAAGGATCGCGATCCTTCCCGGCCGTGCCTCGCTTTTGTCGTGACCCAATCCTCATACTTTTGGGCTAATCCCCCCATCTGAGGGGGCCCATCTGAGGGAATTTCCGATCCGGCCCGCCTGAACCATTCTGCTCTCCACGAACTGCAAACGCTGGAGGGCAAAATGTTCGTTATCATTCAGGCACATGAGTATCAGAAACACGCCGCCGTACTCGAGCAGATGTTCCGCCTGCGCAAGAAGGTCTTCGCCGACCAGCTCGGCTGGGACGTTCCCGTCATCGGCCCCTACGAACGCGACAGCTACGATTCGCTTTCTCCGGCCTACCTCGTCTGGTGCAACGACAGCCGCACGCGCCTTTATGGCGGCATGCGCCTGATGCCGACGACCGGTCCGACGCTTCTCTACGACGTCTTCCGTGAGACCTTTCCGGCCGCCGCCGATCTCGTCGCTCCGGGCATCTGGGAAGGCACGCGCATGTGCATCGACGAGGAGGCGATCGCCAGGGATTTCCCCAACATCGATGCCGGCCGCGCCTTCTCGATGATGCTGCTGGCGCTCTGCGAATGCGCGCTCGACCACGGCATCCACACGATGATTTCCAACTACGAACCCTATCTCAAGCGCGTCTACAAGCGCGCAGGCGCCGAAGTGGAAGAACTCGGCCGCGCAGACGGCTACGGCAAGTACCCCGTCTGCTGCGGCGCCTTCGAAGTGTCTGACCGCGTGCTGCGCAAGATGCGCGCCGCCCTCGGCCTGACCCTACCCCTTTATGTCAGACATGTTCCGGCCCGCTCGGTCGTGACGCAATTCCTGGAGATGGCAGCATGAAACGCCTCGTTGAAACCGCAACACCGAAAGACATCTCCGCCCTGGAGCGCCATGTCCTCGCATCCCGCGACATCGCCACGCAGATAGGGGATCCCTTCCTCTCCTATCTGCTTTCGATGGCGCTGTTCACGATCTACGAAAAGAAGGCTCAGCATGAGAATGAGGCGCTGAAGAGCCGCTTCGGCTGAGGGCGCGGGTCCCCTCCGCCGCGCCTGAAGAGGGGCACGCCTCGCAGCGCCTCGCGCGCGGCCGCAAAACCTGTCCCCGTTTTGCGGCTGCGCGCCCCGCTCACCTCGGGTCGTCAACGACTCATGGACGTCAAGTCATAAGGGAATTGATCGTCGAAATCAGCGTGTCGTGCAGATAGGGTTTGGGCAGGAAGGCGGCATTGGCAGGCAGGGCCATCGGATCGAGCCGCACCATGCCCGACGTGATGATGATGCCGATATTCGGCAGCATCGCCCTCACCCGCTTGGCAAGCTGGATGCCATCCATCGAACCGGCCATGTTGACGTCGGTGAACAGGATATCGACATCCTGCCGGCCCTTCAGCACCACCAGCGCCTCATCCGCATTCGCCGCCTCCAGCGCCACATGGCCGACATCCTCGAGCACATCGAGGATATTGAATCGGATCAGCGGCTCATCCTCCACGATGAGCACCACGGCACTGTTCGAAGCCACCATCTGCAATCGCCCTTTCCATGCGGAATATGATTCGAATAAGTGTATCCGCCCTGCGAAGGTTCCAGTGCCTCTGCCCACGAAATACGCATCATCCACAGATGTTGCCCTGCCCGCTTGTGGCTCCCTGCAATTTGGGCTAGAGCGAACCGATGCCGTGGGAACCATTGCCCCGGCAACCAGGTGCCGGCCTCCGGCGCTGAGGGCCTGTAGCTCAATGGTTAGAGCCGGCGGCTCATAACCGCTTGGTTGGGGGTTCGAGTCCCTCCGGGCCCACCATTCGCTTCAGGGATTGTCGCTGTTTCGCCCGTTTCGACAGCACCTTCTGGGCAGCAGACTGAAATCTTCCATCCACCTCCTCTGACCACATATTGTAACGTCTCGGTCAAGAGCTTAGGCAACCGCCGAAATACGAAAAAGGCGTGGCCCAACCCCGCCAACTAGAGAAGCGTCATCCAGTGCCTTTTAGACTTCCTAGCTGGCCTCGTATCGGATTTCGAGTGCGTTGGGATCGAGATGTGCCCAGTGCCGCGGATCGATTAATGGAGGGCTGCGGGCGCAGGCGCGATCAGGGGGAACCGCGCGATTAACATACTGGTGAGTTCCTCCTGGGTGCGATGGCCGCGATTGAAAAGGTCGATTGCCGCGCTGCAGATTATTTCCGATGTCTTATCGTCCGGTTTGGCCTTGTAGTGCCTAAACCAAGATTGAACGGACAGCGAGAGCACGGCCCATTCGGTTTCTTGGACGCTCGTGACCAACATTCCTTATCTCCCCACATGTTTAATGCGGCAGCTTTGCAGGGTTTCATAAGTGAGCCTGCAATCCCAGTTGTGCCGTGACGTTGAAGAATATCTCCTGCCATTCAGTGCGAGCTGATCGCACGACCGCTGGAGGCGAGATGCTCTGTAATGGCGCGCCGGATTTCGATAACCGTGTCGAAGAGCCTGTTGTCCAGGTCGATGACATTGAAGCG
>NZ_JAULSE010000014.1:0-143985 GCF_030518245.1 Rhizobium sp. CBN3 | reverse complement strand
GCCGCCCGACGTCCACCAGTGCAGCATCTGCACTTCCTTGACGTCAGCAGCCTGCGCCGCACCCAAACCAGCCAGCATCACGACAGCAACAGCTGCCGAGCTCATGAACTTATTCATCGAAGAACCTCCCAGTTCCCGTTTGGAGATGCGGGACCATTCCCGCACCCGATCACCCGCCCTCCTCAGGCGTAGTTTCGTCGCCGGCGAAGCCAGCCTCAGGTTCGCGGCATCCACCAGTTGGTGCGCTTGCCGATATGCATGTTCAGCGTCTTGGTCTCCGTATAATCCTCGACCGCGTGGCGGCCGAGCTCCCGGCCAAGGCCGCTCTGCTTGTAGCCGCCGAAGGGCAGTTCCGAGGCGCCGTCCATGAAGGTGTTCATCCAGACCGTGCCCGCCCGCACCGATCGGCCGATGGTCAGGCAGGTATCGAAATCGCGGCTCCAGACACCGGCCGACAGGCCGTAGTCGATGGAATTGGCAATCCGGATCGCTTCGGCAGTCGTTTCGAATGTCAGGACCGACAGGACAGGGCCAAAGACTTCCTCGCGCGCCACCGCCATGTTAGGCGTGACAGCTTCGAGGATCGTCGGCGACATGAACTGCCCCATGCCGAGGTCGAGCCTCTCACCGCCATGGGCAATCCGGGCGCCGCTGCTCCTGGCGCCGGCGACATAGCCCGAGATCTTCTCCAGATGCTGCGGCGTTATGATCGCGCCGACCTGCGTCGAAGAATCGAGCGGGTCACCGACCTTCACATTCTTCGATAGTTCCGCAATCCGTTTGACGACGTCGGCAGCGATCGATTTGTGCAGGATCAGCCGCGACCCGGCGTTGCAGCACTCGCCGGCATTGAAATAGGCACCGAAGACCGCAGCGTCGATGAAGGCGTCGAGATCGGCATCCGGGAATACGATCTGCGGGTTCTTGCCGCCGAGTTCCAGCGAGACCTTCTTCAGCGTCTGCGCCGCATTCGACATCGTCAGTTTTCCGACACCGGTCGAGCCGGTGAAGGAGACCATATCGACGTCGGGATGGGACGTCATGACCGCGCCGACCTCAGGTCCCGTACCGGTGACAATGTTGACGACGCCCTCGGGAATGCCTGCTTCCTGCAGGATTTCACCGAGCACGAGGGTCGATCCCGACGTCAGTTCCGAGGGCTTGACGACGGTCGTGCAGCCTGCGGCCAAAGCGAAGGGCAGTTTCTGGCCGACGATCAGGAACGGAAAATTCCAGGGCGTGATGATCGATACCACGCCGATCGCTTCGCGCAGGACGACGCCGAGCGTGCCGTCGCCAAGCGTGTTGTAGCTTTCGCCGTGGAGGTCACGGGCAAGGGCCGCCGCGTACCGCCATATGTCGACGGAGCCGGCGATTTCACCCCGCACCTGCGTGATCGGCTTTCCTGCCTCGATCGCATCGAGGAATGCGAACTCTTCGGCACGTGCGGCGATCAGATCAGCAGCCTTGAGCAGAATAGCGGACCGTTCGGAAGCCGTCATCCGCGGCCACGGCCCGAGGTCGAAGGCCTTGCGCGCGGCAGCAATGGCGCGTTCGGCATCCGCCTTGCAGCCGGTCGGGAAGCGGCTGACCACGACCCCATGGCTCGGCGCGACACGCTCGATCGAATCGGCGGCGCCGGCCTCCCATCTGCCGTCGATGAGCATCCTGAAATCACGCGCTTTGTGGTTGCTCAGTGCGGTGGGGTTGACGAGGACCGTCATTACCATTCTCCCTTGAATGTTGCCGGGCGCTTCTCGCTGAACGACGCGACGCCCTCCTTCAGATCGCCGGTCTTGGCGGCGAGGATCGAGCCCAGGGCTTCGACCGCGGTTCCATTGTCTTCGCCGTTCGCCGATGCAATCATCAACTTTGCGATCTCGATGGCCGCGGGACCCCTTGCAGCAATCCGCTCAGCATAGTCCCTGGCGGCCGCCAGCGCGTTTCCCGTTGGAACCACCGCGTCGACGATCCCGAGCAGACGCGCCTCCTCGGCGGTAAAAATCTCGCCGCCGAGCGCCATGCGCCGGACGGCCTGCGCGCCAAACCGGCGCACGAGACGCTGGGTGCCGGACCAGCCCGGCACCATTCCGAGGCCGGTCTCCGGCAGGCCGATCTTGATGTGTTCCTCTGCGAGGCGAATGTCGGCAACGCCGGCCAGTTCGAGCCCGCCTCCCAGGGCGTGGCCGTTGAGGGCCGCGACCAGCGGCATCCTAAGCGTCGCCAGTCTTTCGAAGATGCGATGACCGTGGCGAACCCAGGCGTGACCGAACTCCTGAGGCTGCATTCCGCCCCAGGCCTTGATATCGCCTCCGGCGGAAAAGCCTTTCCCTTCGCCGGTCAGAACGGCAGCGCGCACATTCTGGTTCGCCTCCACCGCGTCGGCCGCCTCCGCCAAGGCTTTCAGCATATCGAGATCGAGCGCGTTCGACTTCTCCGGACGAGAGATCGTCAGCGTTGCCACGTGACCTTCGATATCGATCTTGACTGTTCCGCTAGCCATTGAAGGTGCCCTCCAATGTCCGCTCCCTCTTTGCCGGAAGCGAGAGTCCGATCTCAGCCTCCCGGAACAGTGCGGCGTCCATCACCTTCAGGTCGGGCGCGACGATCAGCCGGAATTCGGACTGCTCGAGGATTTGGGTTTGCAGATCGACGCCGGGCGCGATCTCGGTCAACACGATGCCCTCAGGCGTCAGCTTCATGACGCACCGCTCGGTGACATAGGTGATGTCCTGACCCTGCTCGATTGCGCGCCTGCCGCTGAAGGTGACGTGTTCGACCTCGTTCACCAGCTTCTTCAGCTTGCCTTCCTTCTCGATGAGAAGCGTCCCGTCGGCGATCGAAAGCTTCGCTCCGGCGTTGAACATGCCGGAGAAGACGATCTTCTTCGCCCGCGCCGTGATGTCGACGAAGCCTCCGGCGCCGGCCGTGACATGGGGCCGGAACGACAGCTTCGAGACGTTGACCGATCCGTCCTTGCCGATTTCGAGGAAGGACAAGAGCGACGCATCAAAACCAGCGCCCTGGAAATAGGTGAACTGATAGGGAGACGGCATATAGGCGTCGGCGTTGGAGGCACAACCGAAGGCGAAGTCGAGCAGCGGCACACCGCCGACCGCGCCCTGCTCGATGACCCAGGTGACGGCGCCGTGCAGCCCCTCCTCCAGCAGGATCCGCGGCACGTTGGCCGAGATGCCAAAGCCGAGATTGACGCAGCTTCCGATCTCAAGCTCCTGCGCGACACGGCGTGCGATGACCTTCTGGACATTGAATTCCGGAACGCGGAAGCTATCGAGCGGCCGGAAGATCTCTCCCGAAATGGCGGGATCATAACCCGTCTGCGTCGTCTGCTTCTGATCGGGATCCACGATGACATAGTCGACCAGCATTCCCGGCACCCGGACGTCGTGCGGTTTCAGCGAGCCTTCCGTGGTGATCCGCTTGACCTGCGCGATGACGATGCCGCCATTGTTGCGGGCGGCAAGCGCCTGATCGAGGCCGCCGAGATAGGCGCCTTCATGTTCATAGGTGAGGTTGCCGCGTTCATCGGCGGTGGTGGCCCGAATGATGGCGACCTGCGGGACGATCGAGGGGAAGAACAGCCAGTCGTCGCCCTCAAAGCTGACCCGCTTGACCACCGGATCGTCCGAAGCGAGAGCGTTCATCGCGCAGCCCTGCCGCTGCGGATCGACGAAGGTGTCGATGCCAACCTTGGTCAACACACCAGGTCGCTTGGCTGCGGCCTCGCGATGGATGTCGAACAATATGCCGGAGGGAATATTATAGGCCGGAATCTCGTTGTCGGTGATCATCTGCCAGATCAACGGCGGCTCGGCCGATGACGGGCCCGAGGGATAGGAACCGCCGATGATGCGCTTGAGCAGACCTTTCCTGGCGATATAGTCGACGCCCTTGATGCCGCTCATGTCGCCGGCAGCGATCGGGTGAAGGGTGGTAATGTGACTGGGATGACCGGTCGCATCGAAACGCTCGCCGATCGCCTTCAGCATCAGGTCGGGACAGCCGAGACCGCTCGACGACGACACCGTGACCACGGCGCCATCCGGGATCAGCGCGGCCGCTTCGGCTGGTGTGAGATGCTTCTTCATGTGAGTCACTTCGAACCCTGTTTCAATTTCACGCTCTACTGGCCATTACCGGCGCGGCTGTGCCGGCGCCGCAACTTTCGCGGACGACGAGCCGAACGGCTGTCGTTACCGTCTCCGCTTCGGCCTTGCCGGCATTGATCTGCTTGAGGAGCATCTGTGCGCCGCGGCGCCCGATGCCCTGCGGATCGACCGAGACCGTCGTCAGCGCGGGAACTGCCGCCTGCGCCTCGATGACGTCGTCGAAGCCGACGACAGCGAAGTCGGCGCCAGGCTCCAGACGACGCGCACGCAATCCGTCGCAGACTCCGAAAGCGACGGCATCGTTGAAGCAGACGGCTGCGGTGGGCCGGTCGCCAATAGCGATCGCTTTTCCGATCGCCTCCACCCCGCCCGCTCGGGACGGGGCGGACGAGATCACGAGTGCCTCGTCGTATCCGAGCCCGGCCGCCTCTATTCCGCTGCGGTAACCGGCAAGGCGATCATCGAAGACAGCGGTATCGGGAAAGCCGCCGAGAAATGCGATGCGCTTATGACCGAGACCCACCAGATGCTGAACGGCGGACATCATGCCGGCCCGGTTGTCGGAGACTATGGACGAGACCTTGGCGCCGGGCAGATTTCGTACGACGACCACGACGGGAATCCCTGCCGCAACCAGCGGCTTGAAGTCGGCGGCATCGGTGGCGCGCGCCGGCGAGACGATCAGGCCCGAAATGCCATGTTCGCGCATCGATGCGACGACCTCACGCTGCCTGTCGATGCTCTCACCGGTATTCGATAGGAACTGCACGAAACCGGCCGACTGAACGACCATGTCGACGCCGACCGCCAACTCCGCAAAGAAGCTGTTCGTCAGATCGTTCACGACGACACCGATAATCCTCGATTTGGAACCGGCCTGCCGAAGATTGGCTGCGCCGCGATTATAGACGTATCCGAGCTCGCGCATCACCGCACTGACCTTGGCACGCGTCGCCTCATTGACCAGGGAGGAGCCCTGAAGCACGAGCGACACCGTTGACTTGGAGACGTTGGCGGCCTTCGCAATGTCGATGACGGTCACCCGCGCCTTTGTCACTTCACCCTCCCGACGTCATTGTCGACTGATGCCTAATTATTTGGAACGTTCCAAATATGTCAAGAGACATTTCAATTAAAGCTGCCCTTTATTGACCTTTCCCTCTCCCCATCACGTCGCGAGCGGGGATCTTATTTTTGGAACGATTTAAATGGTGGAATCAACCCGACAGGCTTTTCCCAACGTTGCGAGCTCGGGCCAGCCTGCGAAATCTCTGACGAGGATGAATCGCGGCCTCGTGGATCCAATAGCCTGACGCAGAATCGCGATGCAGTTTTGCTGGAATTGCTCCCAAGGAACTCCCGCCCAGAGGCATTAGCGAAACTTTATCGTTTGTGGCTAATGCTACGGATAGGCGACGTGCCAGATCTAAAGCGGGGCCGGAAATGCCGCATTCGTTTGAAGCCATTCTGGAGAACTTGCCGCAGGGCATTGTTCTCCTTGATTCTGCCGATACGGTGACGGCTTTCAATTCCCGCGCGCTCGACATTCTCGGCCTTTCCGATGACACTCTGCGCAGAGGAATGAATATCGACGGCCTGCCCGGCACCGCCGACTGCCGTACAGCGGCTTGTTCAGGGTTGACGACCGGCAGGCCGCACACCTCGCAGTTTGCACTGGCCGACGGACGGATGATCTCATTGACCTGCGCCCCGTGGAGAGCGGGAAGCTGGATCCTCAGCTATGAAGACATTTCCACCCATATCCGCGTAGAAGACAATCTGACGAAACAGCATCACCGGTTCGACGCAGCTCTCAGCAATATGCCGCATGGGCTGTGCATGTTCGACGCGACGAAGAAGCTGATATTGTGCAACGCATCCTATGCACGGATGTACGATCTGCCGGATTTCCTGACTCAGCCCGGAACGTCGCTGGTGGACATCCTCGCCTATCGAAGCCGGCAGGGAAATGGTCCGGCCGATACCGCCACCTATTTTGACGTCGTCTTCGAAGCGACGGCACTCGGCGCGCCGGCGAGCCAGAACATCGCGCTCACCGACGGGCGCATCATCAAAATCACCCACAATCCGATGCAGAACGGCGGATATGTGGCGACCCACGAGGACGTCACCAAGACCGTGCGGCTGGCGGAAGAACTGCGCCGCCATCACAATCAGCTCGAAGCTACCGTGCAAAGCCGAACGGCGGAGGTCGAACGGCAGGCGCGCGAGCTTGAGCGGATGCTCGCCCAGGAGCGGAGCATCAACGAATTGCAGCGCCAGTTCGTGGCGATGGCATCACATGAATTCCGCACCCCGCTTGCAATCATCGATGCTGCCGCTCAGCGGCTGCTGCGGAAAGGGGGCGCGGTCGAGCCCGAATTTCTCAACGACAAGGTCGAGCAGATCCGTGCATCGGTGAGCCGGATCGTCGATCTCATGGAGAGCATCCTGTCGGCCGGACGCCTCGATACCGGCAAGATCGATATCAGTTATGACGCCTGCGCGGTGGGAGCGTTGATCAGAACCTGCTGCGAGCGGCAGTCGGCGATCTCGAAGACGCATGGCTTCGTGCTCGACATAGACGGGTTGCCGGAATTCATCGATGCTGATCCCCGCAGCTTAAGCCAGGTCTTCACCAATCTGCTCTCGAATGCGGTGAAATACGCGCCAGGAACCTCCGAAATTCGTGTTGCGGCATGGGAGGAGACGGGCAATATCAAGGTTTCGATCAGCGACGACGGCGTGGGGATCGATGCTGAAGACGTGCCCCGGTTGTTTCAGCGCTATTTCCGCGCACGGACCTCGACCGGGATTGCCGGAACAGGTATCGGCCTCAATCTTGTGAAGCAGATCATCGAACTGCATCAAGGCTCGATAGAGGTGCGAAGTGCAAGAGGGTGCGGATCCACCTTCACCGTCACTCTTCCAATCAAGAGAGCCGCTGACGTTCTGGCGAGCAACGACGTTGCCTGACCATTCAGGCCCTCAAATGGCGTCCCGTAAGGCCGATTGCTCGTTCCCGAACTGACGGCGCAGGATTGCTGTCCGGCATATCTACCCTATCATTCTCGCAATAGAGGAGGACCATGCCATGGCTTTCATTCACACCCCGGATGCATTCGCCAGCGAGAGGACGACGTCGATGTACGCGTCGGCCGAGGCGAATTATGGTTATCTGCCGAACATGTATCGTGCCTTCGGCCACCGGCCGGAGGTGATGGAGAGCTGGGCGGGGCTGCTTTCGAGCATTCGCGGCCATATGAGCCTCAGGCGCTACGAACTGGTGACGCTGGCGGCGGCCAAGGAACTCAAATCCTCTTATTGCATGCTGGCGCACGGCTCGGTGCTGCTGCGCGAGGGATTTACCACCGACGGGCTGACGGCGATTGTCAACGAGACGGAAAAGGCGCCGATCGATGCCGGCGAACGTGCGATCATGGCCTTTGCGGCCAAGGTGGCGCGCGATGCGACATCGGTCACGCAGCAGGATATAGACGGATTGAAGAAACACGGACTGAGCGATGCCGAAATCTTCGACGTTACGGCCGCCACAGCGGCCCGGTGTTTCTTCTCGAAAATGCTGGATGCGCTCGGTGCGGCCCCCGACCATGCCTATATCGAGCGGCTGGAGCCGAATGTGCGAAAGGCGCTCAGTGTCGGCCGCGAGGTCGAGCGGCCTTTGGCGCCCTCGCCGGCCGGCGGCGCATCGCAATAATGCGTGTCGGCTGACGCCAGCGGCTGTGGCCCCTACTCTTCCGGCTTATCGGCAAAATGCCGGATCGCAAACTCGGCAATAGTCTGGCTCGAGCGATCGGCATCATCGAGCAGCGCGGGAAACAGCTGCCACTGATGCGGCATGCCCGGCCAGACCTCGGTGGTGACATCCACGCCCTCCCCGCGCGCTTTGTCGGCGAGGCGCAGCGTGTCATCAAGCAAGGCTTCGCCGGAACCGACCTGCAGCAATAGCGGCGGGAATCCGGTCATATCGGCATAAAGCGGTGATGCCTGAGGATCGGCCGCAGGCCGGCTGCCGAGATAGGTCTTGCGCAAGGTCTCGATCCACGCCTTATCGACCAGCGGGTCGCTGCCGGCATTCGCCGTGATCGATCCGCCCGTCGCTGCAAGATCGGTGATCGGGCTCAGCGCAATCACCGCCGCCGGCAAGGGTTTGGCCGCCTGCTTCTGCCGCAGCACCGCCTCGAGCGCAATGTTGCCACCGGCGCCGTCTCCTGCCACCACGACGTTCTCGTTGCTATAACCGTTATCGAGAAGCCAGCGATAGGCCGTCAGCGAGTCGTTGATCTGGGCCGGATAGGTATATTCCGGCATCAGCCGATAATTGATCAGAAGCACGTCGCTGGATGCGGCCTTGGCGAGCGAACCGGCGAACAAGCCGTGCGTGCGGATGGAACCGCCGGAAAAGCCGCCGCCATGGATGTAGAGAATCGCCCTTTTGCCGATCGGGTGATGGAGCCGGGCGGGCCACATCAGCTCGCCATCCACACCGTCGGCATCGACCTGCCTGACCTGGATGCGCGTCGGCCCCGGCATCGTTTCCATCAGCCTGGCGAAAGCAGCCCTGCGCTCTTGCAGGCTGTCGGCGCCGGCAAAGTGCTCCTTCCACAGGCCGAGCAGTTTTTCGACCTGGGCACGCGAGGACTGGCTTTGCGGCCCGATGTCCTCTCCCAGCGCCAGCGGTGCCGACAGGATCAGCGCGGCCAAGGCGGGAAACAGATATCCGAGCCGCTTCGGCGCTCTTCGATCAGCATTTGACAAAATCCGCCCCTTCATCAATCTCTCCCGATGATGCTGCCGATGGCCGTATCTTTGGCCGCTTCGCCCAGCGGAGTCAAAAGGGTGACGAACGCAACCTTCCGCTTTTTTCTCCAACGAGCAGGCTGATGCCGGCCGGCGCGGCAGCTGCCGGACTGCTGCGGGCTGACCGGACTATCATTGGAAGAAATCGACAATTGTTGCCGGCGCTGCTTGCCATCTGCCAGGGTTCCATCGGAAATAGGCTCCCGCCCTGCCCTTAACTCCAATGCTTCGGCTCGCGTAGGAATGAAGGATACCGATGACCACCATTTACCTTGCCGGCCCGGAAGTCTTTCTTCCCGATGCGCTGCCCATCATGGCCGAGAAACGCCGATTGGCGCGTCAGTTCGGCTTCGAACCGACCGGTCCCGGCAGCGACGAAAACCAGACGCCGATAAAGCGGACGGCTGCAGAGATCTACGCCCGCAATGACGTCGCCATGCGCAAGGCGGAAATCTGCCTCGCCAACATCACACCCTTTCGCGGCGTCAGCGCCGATCCGGGTACGGTCTACGAGATCGGCTTCATGATTGCTCTCGGCAAATCGGTCTTCGCCTATACCAACCACCCCGACGACTATGGGCTGCGCGTCCGCTCGATCTGGTATGCGGGAATGGAGATCGATGAGACGAGCGGACGTCCGCGCGGGCCGGACGGCATCGCTATCGAAAATCACGGTATGGCTGACAATCTGATGATCGACGGAGGCGTCGAGGCGGCGGGAGGCAAGGTATTCCGTGCGACCGCTCTGCCGGCGGATCCTGCACGCGACCTGGCGGTTTATATTCAGGCGCTTCAGACGATCGCTGGCCTGCGTGGGTAGGAATTGCGCCCTTTACTCCGCCCTGATCGCGTCGATCACCGCCCTGAAGCCCGCAGACATGTGGCGGCGGCTGGGATAGTAGAGATAGAGCGGTTCCTCCGGCTGACACCAGTCATCGAGCACCTGGATGAGTTCGCCGTCGGCAATGGCCTTTTCGACGCGAGGCTCCCAGATATAGGCAAGACCGACGCCGCCGAGCGCAGCCTTCATCATCAGTTCGTGATCGTCGAGCGACAGCGGTCCGGTCGGCTGAAAACTCAACGTTTGGCCGTCCTTCTCGAATTCCCAGGCATAACGCGCACCGGAGGGAAACATGTTCTGGATGCAAAGATGGCGCTTGAGATCGTGAGGCGTTCGCGGCCTCGGGCGCCTCTCGAAATAGGCAGGTGAACCGACAACGACCAAGCGGATGCGCGGCTTGATGCGCAAGGCGATCATGCCTTCCGTGACACGTTCGCCGAAACGGATGCCGGCATCAAAACCTTCTTCGACGATGTCGACCAGCCGGTCGGTCGCGTTGATTTCCAGCTGTAAATTGGGATTACGCTCAATCAACGGGGCGATGACACGGCCGATGACGAAAGGACCGATCGAATTCGGCACGTTGATCCTCACCCTGCCGAAGGGCGTATCGCGGTAGCGGTTCAGCGCATCGAGCGCGGCCGCCATCTCCCCGAAAGCCGGGGCGAGATGTGAGACTAGGAGATCGCCGGCCTCCGTCAGTGAAACGCTGCGTGTCGTACGGTTGAGCAGGCGGATGCCAATTCGGTCTTCCAGATTGAGCACGGCATGGCTGACGGCAGAGGCCGTGACGCCCCGCTCCTCCCCCGCCTTGCGGAAGCTCTTGTGCCGCGCCACGGCCGCGAAGGCCGCCAGTTCGGAAAGTTCGGTCGCCCGCATTGCTGAATTTTGCTCATCATAGTTTCAATAATAACAAATCTTATACAGCATCAACATTTCGGTCAAATTCACTCTGTCAGCACAGAGATGCGACGCCAACAGAGGAATTCGTCATGAAAGTCTGGTTTATCACTGGTGCATCCCGCGGTTTCGGCGCGCTGATGACCAAGGAAGCGCTTGCATCAGGCGATGCCGTCATCGCCACCGCCCGCAACCCCAAGACCATCATCGAGCAATTCGGGGACCAT
This sequence comes from Rhizobium sp. CBN3, assembly GCF_030518245.1. Lineage (NCBI taxonomy): Bacteria > Pseudomonadati > Pseudomonadota > Alphaproteobacteria > Hyphomicrobiales > Rhizobiaceae > Rhizobium > Rhizobium sp. CBN3. The sequence continues at coordinate 133,066 of NZ_JAULSE010000014.1, read as the reverse complement.
CCGAACCTGTTGGCCGTCGCCCTCGACGTCACCAACGAGACGCAGGCGAAGAAGGCTGCGGCCGCCGGCATCGCCCGCTTCAGCCGCATCGACGTTCTCGCCAACAATGCCGGCTACGGCCTGCTCGGCGCCGTCGAGGAAGCCTCAGCCGAAGAGATCGAAAGGATCTATGCCACCAATGTCTTCGGTCTCCTGAAGGTGACACGCGCCGTGCTGCCCTATATGCGTCGCCAGCGTTCCGGCCATATCCTGAATTTCTCCTCGATCGGCGGCTATTTCGGCTATCCCGGCTGGGGCGTCTACGGCTCGACAAAATTCGCCGTCGAGGGACTGTCGGAATCCATAGCCGCCGAACTCGCACCCTTCGGCATCAAGGTGACGATCGTCGAGCCCGGCTTCTTCCGTACCGACTTCCTCGCCGACAGCTCCCTGGCAATAAGCCCGGCCTCGATCGCCGATTACGAAGGCACGCCGGCCGGAAACATGCGCAATTTCGCCGTCGACGCCAATCACGCCCAGCCCGGCAACCCCGCCAAGCTCGCTGCCGGTATCATGACGATGGTCAACTCGGCCAAACCGCCGCTGCGCATGCCGTTCGGCAGCGATACGGTCACCATGATCGCGGCGCAGCATGCGAGTATCGAAAGGGAATTGGCCGCCTGGCGCGAGCTCGCCGTCTCCACGGATTTTGCAAACCAGGCAACCGCTGGGGCCTGAGCAGCCAAGACCAATGCCGCCACATTCGGCTTTGGGCATGCGGCGGCAGCGCCATGGAGACGGTGCAAAGAACGCCTTGCGGCAAATTGGCATTCGCCTCTCGCCGGGGATGGCCTAGATGTAAGTCAGACCGTGACCCCTGAAGAGGCAACACATGTCCATCAAGACCATCTGTATCTATGGCGCCGGCGCCCTTGGCGGCGCCATCGCCGCCAAGCTCGCAGGCAGGGAAGATAACGACGTCGACGTCTCCGTCGTCGCGCGTGGGGCGCATCTCGATGCGATCCGCAGCCACGGTATCAGCCTGCGCGAGGCCGATGCGGAAACCCCGCTCAAGGTGCGCGTGACGGCAACCGACGATCCAAAGACATTGCCGCGGCAGGATCTCGTCATCACCGGCCTCAAGGGACATCAGCTGCCGCCTGCCGCCGAAGGGATCGCCGGTCTGCTCAAGCAAGGCACCCGCGTCGTCATGATCCTCAACGGCATTCCGTGGTGGTATTTCCATCGCGATACCAGGAGCGGACATGCGGAGCTGCAATTTGATGAGCTCGATCCCGGCGGCAGGCTCTGGCGGCTGATCGGGCCGGACCGCGTGGCTGGCTGCGTCGCCTATCAAGGTGCGGAAGTTGTCAGCCCGGGCGAGATCCGGCTTTCTCATAACGGCCGCTTCGTGCTTGGCGAGCCCTCCGGCGAAATGTCTGCCGATCTTTCGGCCATAGCAGCGGTGCTGACCGGCGCCGGCCTCAGCATTACGACCACGGCGGACATCCGCAGTGAAATCTGGAGCAAGTTGATGGGCAACGCCGCCTTCAACCCGATCAGTGCTCTGACACGGGCGCTGATGACCGACATCATGGCGGATCCGGCGCTCATGGATATGGTCAGCAAGGTCATGAAGGAAGTGCGCGCCGTCGGCGTCGCGGTCGGCGCGGATTTCGCCATGTCAGTCGAGCAGCGGCTGGAGCAATCGCGCTACATCGGCGGCGTTCGAACCTCGATGCTGCAGGATTTGATCGGCGGCAAGGCGCTCGAAATTACGCCGCTTGTGGGCATGCTGGTGGCGCTTGGACGCTTGACCGCCGTGCCGACACCGGTATCGGAGACGATCCTGGCGCTGGTGACGCAACTGGATCGGGAAAACCGGCGCGGCAACTGACAAGGGCTGAAGGGGGCCGATTTCCAACTTTTCGTTAACCGGCATGCTGATAAAATCTCGCCAAGTTATCAGACGCTGCGAGACCGATGCCGAAACCGAATTTCCGCTTCACCCATTACGATCTCAAGGAACAACGCGCCGGAACGATCGTCGAGGTGTCGCTGAATGCGGTGAACAATGTTCGTCTGATGACCGCGCCGAACTTCCAGCGTTTTACCGAGGTTCTCGATTTCAAATATATCGGCGGCGTGGCGCGCAAGTCGCCAGTCAAGCTCACCGTTCCGGAAAGCGGCCACTGGCACGTCGTCGTCGATATGGAAGGCCACCACGGCCTTGCCGAATCTGCCGTCAAGGTGATCGCCGCGCCACCCAATCAGAAGACGCCGCGTTCTTCCTGACATTTAGACGGGTCAGCGCGGATTGCGCTCCTTGCGAAGCTTCGCCCACCATTCCAGCCGCTTGCGGATGTCGCGTTCAAAACCGCGTTCCGGCGGATCGTAGAAGGTCTGGCGGCCCATTTTCTCCGGGAAATAATCCTGGCCGGAAAAGGCATCCGGCTCGTCATGGTCGTAGCGATAACCTTCGCCGTAGCCCTCGCCCTTCATCAGCTTGGTCGGCGCATTGAGGATATGTTTGGGCGGCAACAGCGAGCCGTTCTGCTTCGCGGCCTGGCTTGCCGCCTTGAAGGCCGTATAGACGGCATTCGATTTCGGAGCAGTGGCGAGATAGACGCAGGCCTGGGCGAGCGCGAGCTCCCCCTCCGGCGATCCGAGATAGTCATAGGCGTCTTTGGCGGCGTTGCAGATCACCAGCGCCTGCGGATCGGCAAGGCCGATATCCTCCACCGCCATGCGCACCAGACGCCGGCCGAGATAGAGCGGATCCTCGCCGGCATCGAACATGCGGGCGAGATAATAGAGCGCAGCATCCGGATCCGAGCCGCGCACCGACTTATGCAGCGCCGAAATCAGATTGTAATGGCCATCCTGCGCCTTGTCGTAGACCGGGGCACGGCGCTGGACGATACGCGTCAGGCCTTCAGTGTCGAAACTCTCCCCCTCGCGCGCCGCGCGCCAGACCTCTTCGGCAAGCGTCAGCACCGCGCGGCCGTCACCATCGGCCATGCGGATCAGGCTGGCGCGGGCCTCCCCGGTTAGGGGCAGCGGCCTCTGCTCGATCGCCTCGGCGCGCGTCAGCAATTCCTCCAGGCTCTCCTCGTCGTGTGACTTGAAGGTGAGGACGCGGGCGCGCGACAACAGAGCGGCGTTGAGCTCGAAGGAGGGATTTTCGGTAGTGGCGCCGACGAGGATGACGGTGCCGTCCTCCATAACCGGCAGGAAACTGTCCTGCTGGGCGCGGTTGAAACGATGGATCTCATCGACGAACAGCAGCGTCTGGCGGCCGTCCATGCGGCGCATGCGAGCCGCCTCGAACACTTTCTTCAGATCGGCGACGCCGGAAAAGATCGCCGATATCTGCTCGAAGGCCAGCCCCGCTTCACCGGAAAGCAGCCGCGCCACCGTCGTTTTGCCGGTGCCTGGCGGACCCCAGAAGATCATCGATCCGAGCGAACCACTTTCGATCATCCTCTTCAGCACGCCATCCTCACCGGTCAGATGTTCCTGACCGGTGACATCGGCAAGCGTCTTCGGCCGCAACCGGTCGGCAAGCGGCCGCCTGGCGGCAACCTCTTCCGGAACACGCGGCGCGAAGAGATCATTGCTCATCGAAAGAACTGCCTGATGCGCTGGCCGTCGCGCTCGATCTCGACCCGCCACAGGCCGGGGTCGCTATCGGCGATCTCAGAGAGCTCTTTGGTCGATTTCACGTCCGTCCCGTTGATCGAAACGATGATATCCTTGGGCTCAAATCCAAGGCGGGCTGCCGGCGAATCCTCCTTGACATCCGCAACGACGACGCCCGCCGATTCCGAGGGCATACGCAATTCGTCTGCGACACGCGGCGACAGGTTTTCGACGACGGCGCCGGTAAAGGGTGTGCGCCCGCCGATGACGCGCTGGTCGCGCGGCGAGGTTTCCGGCGCGCGATCCAGCGCCAGCGATAACTGCTCCTCGCGGCCGTTGTCCATGACGGTAAGATTGACCGATCTGCCAAGGCCAGCTGTCGTCAGGCGATAGAGCAATGCGTCCGGATGCTCGACGGAGATGCCGTTGACTGACGTGACGATCTGACCGGCCTTCAGCCCGGCCTTGGCCGCCGGGCTGCCTTCCGAAACCTTGACGACGAGTGCGCCGCGCACCTTGTTGAGTCCAAGGGCTTCGGCGACTTCCGACGTCACCGCATCGAAGCTCGCGCCGACATAGGGCCGCTCGAAGGATTTGACGCCGGCATCGGCGGAAGCGAGGAAGACCTTGACGAGATTGGCGGGAATAGCGAAGCCGATGCCGTTCGAGCCGCCGCCGCGCGAGAAGATCGCCGTATTGATGCCGATCAGTTCGCCCTTCATGTTCATCAGCGCGCCGCCGGAATTGCCGGGATTGATCGACGCGTCGGTCTGGATGAAGAAGCCGAACTCGTTCTTGACCACCTGATTGCGGGCAAGCGCGGAGACGATGCCGCTCGTCACCGTCTGGCCGACACCGAAGGGATTGCCGATCGCCAGTACGAGATCGCCGACCTCGACGGTATCGGAATTGCCGATCGGCAGCGTCGGGAAGCTCTCCTTGGTGTCGATCTTCAGCACGGCGAGGTCGACGCGGTCGTCGCGCAGCACCACCTTGCAGGGAAATTCGCGGCCATCCGACAGCGCCACCTTGATGTCGTCGGCGCCTTCGACGACGTGGTTATTGGTGACGACGGTGCCGTTCGCCTCGACGATGACGCCGGAACCGAGCGAGGACTGCTTTTCGGATCGATTCGGCATCTGCTGGCCGAAAAACTGCTCGAAGAAGGGATCGCCCGCAAAGGGCGACTGACGCTGGATGATCTTTTCCGCATAGACGTTGACGACTGCGCCCGACGTCTGCTTGACGAGCGGCGCGAAGGAGAGCTGCATCTGCATCTGGCTCTCAGGCACCGTCTTTGCCGTCTGCGCCTGGGCTGCAGCCGGCAGAACGAGTATGAGAGCGAACAGCGAAACGGAGGCGCGCTTGAACAGGCCTTTCATGGGTATCCCTTTTGAATCCTCTTGAGCAACGTTGTAGCGTCCGACGCTAGAAAGGAAAGAGGGCGGAAGCATGGAAGAATAAGGCAAGGGAATGCCTTGAAGTCGCTGCGAATTTGATTCAGGAAGATCAGCCATGGAACTGATATCAAAAGCCAAAATCTGGGCAAAGTCACTGAGGCGTGACATCGTAGCGCTGTGGCTTGCCGCCCGCGATCCTCGCGTGCCCTGGTATGCGAAAGCGGTCGCCGGCGCTGTCGCAGCCTATGCGCTTTCGCCGATCGATCTGATCCCCGATTTCATCCCTGTGCTCGGCTATCTCGACGATCTCGTCATCGTACCGCTCGGCATCCTGCTGGCGACGCGACTTGTGCCGGCAGAGGTGATGGCTGCGCTTCGCGAGGAGGCCTCAAGGCGGATTGAGCGCCCGTCCGGCCGGGCAGGATTGATCTTCATCCTTGTCGTCTGGCTCGCCTGCATCATCTTTCTGGCTCTGGCAGTGCGCAAGCTGATTTGATCGGCAGTAAAGGAAGATGATGATGACATGGCGAATGTCGGCCGCGCTCGGTTTGGCGATCCTGATTTTCCCATCGGATCCGGCATGGTCGGCGAGCTTCGATTGTGATGCGAAGGAATTGAAGCCGGACGAAAAGGCGATCTGCGACAACCGCGCCCTCAACGATGCCGACGTCAAGATGGTAACGACCTTCGAGCTGCTCTCCGGGCTGCTGGCGATGGGCGCGCGCGGAACATTGCAGGACGAGCAGACCGCCTGGCTGAAGAAGCGACAGGAATGCGGGGCCGACGCGGCCTGTATCAAGGCTGCCTATGACGAGCGGATGAAGCAGCTCGGCGAGACCTACAAAAACATCAACCGGCCGCTTTGACAGCGGCCGGCTTGGTAGAGCAGCTGACTTTTAATCAGCGGGTCATAGATTCGAGACTAGCGAGCGTTCAGATCCCGCACGGCGCCGCGATCGGCGCTCGTCGCAAAGGCTGCGTAAGCCTTCAGCGCGGTGGTGACGTTGCGCTTGCGAACCTCGGTCGGCTGCCAGCCCTTGCTGTCCTGCTCGGCGCGGCGGGCGGCGAGTTCGGCCTCGCCGACGCGCAGGCTGATCGTGCGGTTCGGAATATCGATATCGATGATGTCGCCTTCGCGCACCAGGCCGATCGTGCCGCCGTTTGCCGCTTCCGGCGAGACGTGGCCGATCGAGAGACCCGAGGTGCCGCCGGAAAAGCGGCCGTCGGTGATGAGTGCGCAGGCCTTGCCGAGGCCTTTCGACTTCAGGTAGCTCGTGGGATAGAGCATTTCCTGCATGCCGGGACCGCCCTTCGGGCCTTCGTAGCGGATGACGACGACGTCGCCGGCCTTGATCTCGTTGGCGAGGATCGCCTTGACCGACGCATCCTGACTTTCGAAGACGCGGGCCGGGCCGGAGAATTTCAGGATCGATTCATCGACGCCGGCCGTCTTGACGATGCAGCCGTCGACCGCGAGATTGCCTTTCAGCACGGCAAGACCGCCATCCTTGGAGAAGGGATGTTCGACCGAGCGGATGACGCCGTTCTGGCGATCGGTGTCGAGTTCGTCCCAGCGAGCTTCCTGGCTGAAGGCAACCTGGGTCGGGATGCCGCCGGGAGCGGCGCGATAGAAGTTGCGGACGGTGTCGCTCGTGGTGCGGGTGATATCCCAGCGGTCGATCGCATCGCCGAGCGTCTCGGCATGGACGGTCGGGCAATCGCGGTTCAGCAGGCCGCCCTTGTCGAGCTCGCCGAGGATCGACATGATGCCGCCGGCGCGGTGGACATCTTCCATATGCACATCGCTCTTGGCGGGCGCGACCTTCGACAGGCATGGCACCCGGCGCGACAGGGCATCGATATCGGCCATGGTGAAATCGACCTCGCCTTCGTGAGCGGCGGCCAGGATGTGCAGGACCGTGTTGGTCGAACCGCCCATGGCGATATCGAGCGCCATGGCATTCTCGAAGGCCTGCTTGGAGGCGATGGTGCGCGGCAGCGCCTTGACATCATCCTGCTCGTAATAGCGGCGGGCGAGATCGACGATCAGGTGGCCGGCCTCGACGAAGAGGCGCTTACGATCGGCATGGGTGGCAAGCGTCGAGCCGTTGCCGGGCAGCGACAGGCCGAGCGCCTCCGTCAGGCAGTTCATCGAGTTTGCCGTGAACATGCCGGAGCACGAACCGCAGGTCGGACAGGCCGAACGCTCGATGACCTTGACGTCGTCATCGGAGATCTTGTCGTCGGCAGCCGCGACCATGGCATCGACGAGATCAAGTGCGTGTTGCTTGCCATGCAGCACGACCTTGCCCGCTTCCATCGGACCGCCGGAGACGAAGATCGTGGGGATGTTGAGGCGCAGCGAGGCCATCAGCATGCCGGGGGTGATCTTGTCGCAGTTGGAAATGCAGACCATGGCGTCGGCGCAATGGGCATTGACCATGTATTCGACGCTGTCGGCGATCAACTCGCGCGAAGGCAGCGAATAGAGCATGCCGTCATGGCCCATGGCGATGCCGTCGTCGACAGCGATCGTATTGAACTCCTTGGCGACGCCGCCTGCCGCCTCGATTTCGCGGGCGACGAGCTGGCCGAGATCCTTCAGATGCACGTGGCCCGGCACGAACTGGGTGAAGGAATTCACCACCGCGATGATCGGCTTGCCGAAATCCGAATCCTTCATGCCCGTGGCGCGCCAAAGGCCGCGCGCGCCCGCCATGTTGCGGCCGTGGGTCGTGGTTCTGGAACGGTAAGCTGGCATCGGTGTCTTCCTCGACATATCGGAAACATCAGGCGAAGCCGGGGCGGCAATGAAGCCTGCGGACCGGGCGAACGCCGCTTTTTGGAATTGTCCTAATCCAATCGATGGGGGCTGTCACTACCGGCAAGGCCAAATCCGGTACGCTGCCGGGAGAAGCGCGTTGAGCGCCATTCGAATATATACGGTTCGGCGGGCCTTTGGTTACACCCCTATTCCATCACAGCCGAACACAAAAAATTGGCTTCCTGTCAGCAATATTCAAGGCATAGAAATTGATCCGAACATGCGGGCGGTTCGTTTAAGGACTATATTCGGAATATCCGCCCTGGAGGTTTTCGACATGCCAAGTTATCGCCACCCGAAGATCGCGTCGTCGGAGATCACTCCGCGCCAGGTCTATCTGCGCCGCCGTGAATTCCTGGGCGCAGCGACGCTTGGCGCCATGGCGCTCTATGGCGCCGGCAAGGCGAGCGCGGCCGCCCTTTCCGCCGTCGAGAGCAAGTACAAGGTCGATGAGAAGACGACGCCGATCAAGGACGTCACGACTTACAATAATTTCTATGAGTTCGGTCTCGACAAGGGCGACCCCGCCGCTCTCTCCGGCGATTTCAAGCCGCTGCCCTGGACGGTCAAGGTCGACGGCATGGTCAACAAGCCAGGCACCTTCGACGTCGAGGCGCTGATGAAGGAATTCCCGATCGAGGAGCGCACCTATCGGATGCGTTGCGTCGAGGCGTGGTCGATGGTCATTCCATGGAACGGGTTTCCGCTGTCAGCGCTGCTCGACAAGGTGGAACCGCTCGGCAGCGCCAAATATGTCGCCTTCGAAACCGTCGTGCGGCCGGAGGAGATGCCGGGGCAGAAGGGCTTCTTTCAGTCGCTCGACTGGCCCTATGTCGAGGGGCTGCGGCTGGACGAGGCGCGCCACCCGCTGACGCTGCTTGCCGTCGGACTGTATGGCGAAACGCTGCCGAACCAGAATGGTGCGCCGATCCGCCTTGTCGTGCCGTGGAAATACGGCTTCAAGGGCATCAAGTCGATCGTCAGGATCACGCTCACCGACCAGCAGCCGAAGAACACCTGGCAGGTGACCAATCCGCAGGAATACGGTTTCTACGCCAACGTCAATCCTGCCGTCGACCATCCGCGCTGGAGTCAGGCCACAGAAAGACGCATCGGCGAAAGCGGCTTCTTCGGCGCCAGCCGCCACCCCACCCTGCCCTTCAACGGCTATGCCGATGAGGTGGCGAGCCTTTATGCCGGCATGGATCTGAAGGCGAATTTCTGATGGCCGAACTGTCGCTCGCCATCCCGAAGCGCTGGCAGCCTGCCTCCGTCTGGCTGCTTTATATCGCCGGGCTCGTGCCCGCCGTCCGGACCTTCTATCTCGGCGCAACCGATCAGCTCGGTGCCGATCCGGTCAAGACCTTCGAGCTCTTCCTTGGCATCTGGACGATCCGCTTCCTGATCGCAACGCTTGCAGTGTCCCCTGCCCGCGAGTTGTTCGGCTGGAACTATCTCCGCTATCGCCGCGCTCTCGGTCTTTTGACCTTTTACTACGCGCTGATGCATTTCACCGTTTACATGGTGCTCGACCAGGCGATGGATATTCAGGCCGTCATCAACGACGTGCTGAAGCGCCCGTTCATCATGTTCGGCATGGCTGGCCTTGCGATGCTTATTCCCCTGGCGGTGACATCCAATAATTTCTCGATCCGTCGCCTCGGCAATCGCTGGATCTGGCTGCACCGCCTCGTCTACATCATTGCCGCCTCCGGGGCTCTGCATTTTGCGCTTTCGACCAAGATCCTCAATCTCGAGCAGTTTATTTATGTGGGGTTGATCATCGCGCTCATCCTTTACCGCTCCTGGCGGCCGATCGCACGCAGTCGGAAGAAAAGCCAGGGGCGGCAACGCAATCGTGCGGCGGCGTCGGTTTCCTGAAGCCAGCTGTCAACGGCGCGTGGGATCAGAAGCACAGGCCGCGGCGATGCCGATTGCATAGGCCAAGATATTCCACAGTGAGAATATCCGGCCAAGCAACAGCGCGCCTGCCGTGGTCAGCCGAAACGTGTCGAGCCATGGCGTGTGATAGAGCCGGAACAATTCCACTGAGATCGCGATGACCAGCGCGATGATGGCAAGGACTGCCGGCCGGGACCGTGCAACGATGAGCGCCACCAGCAGATAGACCATCGCCCCCCAGAGCGCCGATCCACCATATTTGACGACGACGAAAGGCAGATCGACCGCATATCCGAACCGTCTGAGCGCCAGCCCAAGCACTATCACCGCAAATAGAGCTGCGAGGCGAAGGAACCGCGCTTGAGAGTAGGTTTGAATGATTTCGCGCAATTGGACCTGGCCTATATCAATCAACCCGTTGATATCGAATTACGAGAGGTGCTGTCTGCCGCCGCAGATCGGCGCTGACATTTTCGTCCATGACCACTGCACAAACGAAAACAGCCGGGCTTTGTGAGCCCGGCTGTTTCTATCCGCAGGAGCGGAAGACTTAAGCGGCGACGGCCTGCTCTTCGGCAGCGACGCGGGCCTTGTCGGCTGCGCCCTTGGCGAAGGTGTCGCGATCAACGAATTCGACAACGGCCATGGCGGCATTGTCGCCCTGGCGGAAGCCGGCCTTCATGATGCGCAGGTAGCCGCCGTTGCGGGTGGCGTAACGCGTTGCGATCGTGTCGAACAGCTTCGAAACGACAGCAGCATCGCGGATCTGCGAGATCGCCTGACGGCGAGCATGCAGGTCGCCGCGCTTGCCGAGCGTGACGAGCTTCTCGACGATCGGACGGATTTCCTTGGCCTTCGGCAGGGTCGTGACGATCTGCTCGTGGGTAATCAGCGAAGCCGCCATGTTGGCGAACATCGCCTTGCGGTGGCTTGCAGTTCTATTCAGCTTGCGGCCGGCTTTACCATGGCGCATTGCTATTCTCCTTTATTGCAGGTGCCCTTACGTTAATTGGGCCTGCCGTTTCCTGGCACATGCAGGCGATCGGCCTGCTGTTTGACGGGGAAAGGCAGCCGAAAGAGCCTGCCTTTTGTTATGTTCTTGCGATCGGCGTGCGGGCGGAAAACCGCTTTACACTTTTCCTCACGCCGCTCAGTACTGGTCTTCGTAACGCTTGGCGAGATCTTCGATGTTCTCGGGCGGCCATGCGGGCACTTCCATGCCGAGGTGCAGGCCCATGGAAGCGAGAACTTCCTTGATTTCGTTCAGCGACTTGCGACCAAAATTCGGTGTGCGGAGCATTTCTGCTTCGGTCTTCTGAATGAGGTCGCCGATGTAGACGATGTTGTCGTTCTTCAGGCAGTTTGCCGAACGGACCGACAGTTCGAGTTCGTCCACCTTCTTCAGGAGAGCCGGGTTGAAAGCGAGTTCGGTGACTGCTTCCTCTTCGGTTTCCTTCTGCGGCTCGTCGAAGTTGACGAAGACGCCAAGCTGATCCTGGAGGATGCGCGCCGCGAAAGCGACGGCGTCTTCGCCGGTGATCGAGCCATCGGTTTCGATGGTCATGTTCAGCTTGTCGTAGTCGAGAACCTGTCCTTCGCGGGTATTTTCAACCTTGTAGGACACCTTCTTGACCGGCGAATAGAGGCTGTCGACCGGGATAAGGCCGATCGGAGCATCTTCCGCACGATTTCGTTCGGCCGGAACATAGCCCTTGCCGTTGTTGACGGTGAATTCCATGCGGATTTCGGCGCCCTCGTCGAGCGTGCAGATCACATGCTCGGGATTGAGGATTTCGATATCGCCGACCGTCTGAATGTCGCCAGCCGTGACAACGCCAGGACCCTGCTTACGGACGACCATGCGCTTCGCGTCGTCGCCATCCATCTTGATGGCGATTTCCTTGATGTTGAGCACGATATCCGTTACGTCTTCGCGGACGCCGGGAATCGAGGAGAATTCGTGCAGCACGCCGTCGATCTGCACCGCCGTGACGGCAGCACCGCGCAGCGAGGAGAGCAGAACGCGGCGCAGCGCGTTGCCGAGGGTGAGGCCGAAGCCGCGCTCAAGCGGTTCGGCGACGAGCGTCGCCCTGGTGCGCGAGCTCGAGGAGAACTCCACCTTGTTCGGCTTGATCAGTTCCTGCCAGTTCTTCTGAATCATGAGTTTGCCTTCCGTTCGTTGCCACCATCCAATCGTGACAACCGAGCTTGAAAACCACCGGGAGCACCAAGGCGCTCACCGGTGACGAGAGCGATGATCAGACGCGGCGCTTCTTGCGCGGACGGCAGCCATTGTGCGGGATCGGAGTCACATCGCGGATGGACGTGATCATGAAACCTGCAGCCTGGAGCGCGCGCAGAGCCGATTCACGGCCCGAACCCGGACCGCAGACTTCGACTTCCAGCGACTTCATGCCGTGCTCCTGGGCCTTCTTGGCGCAGTCTTCGGCAGCGATCTGAGCAGCGAAGGGGGTCGACTTGCGCGAGCCCTTGAAGCCCTTGGCGCCAGCCGACGACCAGGCGATCGCATTGCCCTGCGCGTCGGTGATGGTGATCATCGTGTTGTTGAAGGTCGAGTTGACGTGAGCGACACCCGACGAGATATTCTTGCGCTCACGACGGCGAACGCGGACGGCTTCCTTAGCCATGGTATTCCTTTCGTTGATCTCTTCACCGCCGTAATGCCAGCGGCTACACCGGAACGGCGCCTATATGGTCCCGCTCCAAACTCAAAAGAGGCCGGCGCAGACCGCCAGCCTCCCCACCCCGGTTTCCCGGAAATTACTTCTTCTTGCCAGCGATTGCCTTTGCCGGGCCCTTGCGGGTGCGGGCATTGGTGTGCGTGCGCTGACCACGGACCGGAAGGCCGCGGCGATGACGCAGGCCGCGATAGCAGCCGAGGTCCATCAGACGCTTGATGTTCATCGCGGTATCGCGACGAAGATCGCCCTCGACCTGATAGTCGCGGTCAATGGCTTCGCGGATCTGAAGGACTTCGGCGTCCGTCAGCTGATGCACACGACGTTCAGCCGGGATACCGACCTTCTCGACGATTTCCTGTGCGAATTTCGGACCGATCCCGTGAATGTAGGTCAGCGCGATAACAACGCGCTTTGCAGTCGGGATGTTGACGCCAGCGATACGTGCCACGCCTGTTCTCCTTGCATTCCAGTTGCCATCCGGCAAGTGGGCTTCGTTATGCGGTCTTTGGAACCGCTCGTTCAGATTTACGTCCGTAACATGTCAAAACGACCGCACCCGGACTTCCCTGGGAAATCCGCGCCGATCGCAGGGAATGTCGCGAGTTGGCGCGGTGTTTAGCGGAATCACTGCTGAAAAGCAACCGTTTCCGCCAAGTTTATTTTCAAGCCTTACAGCTTGGAAAGAATGGCTTCGACCTCGGAAGTCACCTGATCGATTTCAGCCATGCCGTCGACAGACCTGAGCTTGCCCTTGGCATGGTAGTAACCGATCAGCGGTGAGGTCTCTTTGTAGTAGACCTGCAGCCGGGCCGTCATGGTCTCCGGATTGTCGTCGGGACGGCGCTTGAAGTGGGTAGAGCCGCACTTGTCGCACACGCCTTCATTGGCCGGGACCTTGTCCGTGTCGTGATAGACGCTACCGCACTGCGCACAGGAGTAGCGACCGGCAACGCGCCGGACGAGCTCAGCGTCGTCGACGCGGAATTCGATGACGATAGAGAGATCGAGACCCTTTGCTCTCAGCATCGCTTCCGTAGCGTCCGCCTGAACAAGGGTCCTGGGGAAGCCATCGAGAATGAAACCGTTGGCGCAATCGGGCTGATCGATTCGCTCCGAGACGATGGCGATGACGATCTCATCCGAGACCAGCTTGCCGGCGTCCATGACCGCCTTGGCGCGTTTGCCGACCTCCGTGCCGGCGTTGACCGCCGCCCGCAGCATATCTCCCGTGGAAAGCTGCGGAATGCCGTGCTTTTCCACGATCCGCTGGGCCTGGGTTCCCTTGCCCGCGCCCGGCGGCCCCAAAAGGATAAGTCTCATCGCCCCCTCTTTCCTCCTCGCAACTTCGATTTCTTGATCAGGCCTTCGTATTGCTGCGCGATCAGGTGACCCTGGATCTGTGCAACCGTATCAAGAGTTACGCTAACCACGATCAAAAGCGAAGTCCCACCAAGGGATAACGGAATGCCGGTTTGCGACACCAAAATCTCCGGGAGGATGCAGACGAAGACGAGATAGATGGCGCCGATCACCGTGATTCGGGTCAGCACGTAGTCAATATATTCGGCGGTGCGCTCACCGGGACGAATGCCGGGAATAAAGCCGCCATGCTTCTTCAGATTGTCGGCCGTGTCCTTCGGATTGAAGACGATGGCCGTATAGAAGAAGGCGAAGAAGGCGATCAGCGCCGCGTAGAGCACCATGTAGAGCGGCTGGCCATGGCCGAGGGCGGCAACGATCGACGTCGCCCAGGCAGGCATCGCCGTGGTGTTGGCAAAGCCCGCGACTGTCGCTGGCAGAAGCAGCAGCGAAGAGGCAAAAATCGCCGGGATCACGCCCGACGTGTTGAGCTTCAGCGGCAGATGCGACGTATCGCCCTGGAACATACGGTTGCCGACCTGGCGCTTCGGATACTGGATCAGCAGCCGGCGCTGGGCGCGCTCTACGAAGACGATGACACCGATGACGGCGATCGCGACAATGATGACGAGCAGGATGAGACCGGTCGAGAGCGCGCCGGTGCGGCCGAGTTCGAGCGTGCCGGCAAGCGCGCTCGGAAGGCCGGCTGCGATACCGGCGAAGATGATCAGCGAAATGCCGTTGCCGATACCGCGCGAGGTGATCTGCTCGCCGAGCCACATCAGGAACATCGTGCCGCCGAGCAGCGTCAGAACGGTGGAAATCCGGAAGAACCAGCCCGGATCGACGACAAGGCCCTGGCCGCTCTCAAGGCCGGCGGCAATGCCATAAGCCTGAAGCGCACCCAGAATGACGGTGCCGTAGCGGGTGTACTGGTTGATGATCTTGCGACCCTGCTCGCCTTCCTTCTTCAGGTTTTCAAGCGTCGGCACGACCGAAGTCATCAGCTGCACGATGATCGAAGCGGAGATATAGGGCATGATACCGAGCGCAAAGATCGCCATGCGCTGAACGGCGCCGCCCGAGAACATGTTGAAAAGGCCGAGAATACCGCCTGCCTGGCCGCGGAACGCCTGGGCATAAGCTTCGGGATTGAGGCCCGGGAGCGGGATATGGGTGCCGAGCCTATACACGAGGAGAGCTGCCAGTGTGAACCACAGACGCTTCTTCAAATCCTCGGCTTTGGCAAAGGTCGAAAAATTGAGGTTGGATGCCAATTGTTCCGCTGCAGAAGCCATGCGATTCTCCGCCCTACCAATTCCGGCGTCCCTGGGGAAATACCGGCCCCGGAATCAGTATGAAAATAATTCAAAACCGGGCTTTGGACGGATTGCAGCGCAACCCCATGCCTCACCCTTGTTTTCCAGTCTTACCGGCATGACGCGGGCGCGCCAGCCAAGTTTTTGTGAGGCCCACATATGGGAGCAAAATCGCCCGGTGTGAAGCACCCCGGGCGATATATCATCAGATATTATTCTGCTGCAGCCGGAGCCGAAAGCAGCGTCACTGTGCCGCCGGCCTTTTCGATCTTCTCGACGGCGGGCTTGGAAGCGCCTGCGACGACGATGGTGATCTTGGCCTTGAGCTCGCCGTCGGCGAGAACGCGAACGCCATCCTTGGCGCGGCGGATAACGCCGGCAGCCTTCAGGGCAGCTGCGTCAACAGTCGCCTTGGCATCGAGCTTGCCGGCGTCGATCGCAGCCTGAATGCGGCCGAGCGACACGACAACAAAATCGGAAGCGAAAATGTTGTTGAAGCCGCGCTTCGGCAGGCGACGATAGATCGGCATCTGGCCGCCTTCGAAGCCGTTGATGGCGACGCCGGAACGGGACTTCTGACCCTTGACACCGCGACCAGCCGTCTTGCCGGAGCCCGAACCGATACCGCGGCCGAGGCGCTTGCGGCTGTGGGTCGAGCCTTCGTTGTCCTTGATTTCATTGAGTTTCATGAGCGTTTCCTCCGTCTCACTTCTCGTCGACGATGCGAACGAGATGCTGGACAGCACGGATCATGCCGCGAACGGAAGGAGTATCCTCCAGCGTGCGGCGACGGTGCATCTTGTTCAGTCCGAGACCGATCAGCGTGCGCTGCTGGACGTCCGGACGGCGAATCGGGCTGCCGATCTGTTCGATCGTCACAGTCTTCGCTTCAGCCTTCTTGGTAGCCTTGGCCATTGGTCAGCTCCTCTTATTCTTCAGAGGCGTTGCCGGAGGCGCTACGACGAGCCTGCAGCGTTGCATACTTGATGCCGCGCTGAGCTGCGATGTCCTTCGGGTGAACCTGGTGCTTCAGAGCGTCGAAGGTGGCGCGAACCATGTTGTAGGGGTTCGACGAACCGGTCGACTTGGCGACGACGTCGTGCATGCCGAGCGTTTCGAATACGGCGCGCATCGGACCGCCGGCGATGATGCCGGTACCGACCTTGGCGGAGCGCAGCAGAACCTTGCCGGCGCCGTGGCGGCCGTGGACGTCGTGATGCAGCGTACGGCCGTCACGCAGCGGTACGAAGATCAGCTCGCGCTTGGCGGCTTCGGTTGCCTTGCGGATGGCTTCCGGCACTTCGCGCGCCTTGCCATGGCCGAAGCCGACGCGGCCCTTCTGGTCGCCGACGACGACGAGTGCTGCGAAACCAAAACGACGGCCGCCCTTGACGACCTTGGCGACGCGGTTGATCGCGACCAGCTTGTCGACGAATTCGCTATCGCGCTCTTCACGGCTCTGGCGGTCTTCCCGCTGCGGCCTTCTTTCCTGTGCCATTGTCCTCTTCCTTTTTCTTTTCCGGGTGCAATCGGCAAATGAATGTGGACCGCATCAGCCTCCCCTTCTTGCCGGGGAGTGCCTGCGGTCCGGCGAAACTCCGGCCGGAGCGACAGCGCCGGCCGGAAACTGATCAGAAGGTCAGACCGCCTTCGCGGGCCGCTTCGGCGAGAGCCTTGATGCGGCCGTGATAGATGAAGGCGCCACGGTCGAATACGACGTCCGTAACACCGGCCTTGGAGGCGCGCTCGGCGACGAGCTTGCCTACGGCGGCGGCGGCGGCGGTATCGGCACCGGTCTTCAGAGAACCGCGCAGATCCTTGTCGAGGGTGGAGGCGGACGCAAGCGTCTTGCCGGCCACATCATCGATGATCTGAGCATAGATGTTCTTCGAGGAGCGATGAACCGACAGGCGCGGACGGCCATTGGCCACCGACTTGAGATGACGGCGCACGCGGTTGGCACGACGTGCAAGTGCTTCTTTCCTGCTAGCCATTTCGCGTGATCCTTACTTCTTCTTGCCTTCTTTGCGGACGATCCGCTCGTCGGCATACTTGACGCCCTTGCCCTTGTACGGCTCGGGACCGCGATATTCGCGGATTTCGGCGGCAACCTGACCGACCTGCTGCTTGTTTATGCCGCTGACGATGATTTCAGTCGGCTTCGGAACAGCGATCGAGATGCCGACCGGCGGTTCATAGACCACGTCGTGGCTGAAACCGAGGGCCAGCTGCAGGTTCTTGCCCTGCATGGCGGCGCGGTAACCGACGCCGTTGATTTCGAGCTTGCGCTCGAAGCCGTCCTTGACGCCCTTGAAGATGCCTTCGATCATCGTGCGGGACATGCCCCACTTCGAACGTGCATCCTTGGTCTGGTTTACGGGCGTCACGACGACCGCGTTGTTTTCGAGCTTGAGGCTGATTTCGTCGTTAGCAACGAAAAACAGCTCGCCCTTCGGGCCCTTTGCAGTGACCTTCTGGCCTTCGACCGTAGCCGTAATCCCAGCAGGCACCTGAACGGGCTTCTTACCGATACGAGACATGTTTCAATCCTGTCTGTTCGCTATGGAGATCCCTGCCCGATCTTAGAAGACCGAGCAAAGAACCTCGCCACCAACGTTCTGTTCGCGAGCCTGGTGATCGGCCATCACACCCTTCGGAGTCGAAAGAATGGTGATGCCGAGGCCGTTCGCGACCTGCGGAATGGACTTGACCGAGACATAAACCCGGCGGCCCGGCTTCGACACACGGCCGATCTCACGGATCACCGATGCGCCTTCATAGTACTTCAGCTCGATGTTGAGCTCCGACTTGCCATTGCCGAAATCGACAACGGAATAGCCACGGATGTAGCCTTCGGACTGCAGGACATCGAGAACACGCGCACGGAGCTTGGACGCAGGCGTCGAAACCGACGACTTGCGGCGGGAAGCGCCGTTGCGGATACGGGTGAGCATATCGCCCAACGGATCAGTCATTGTCATCTAACCTGCTCCTTACCAGCTCGACTTGACGATGCCCGGCACCTTGCCGAGATTGCCGAGTTCACGCAGCGCGATACGCGACATGCGCAGTTTGCGGTAGTATGCGCGCGGACGGCCCGATACTTCGCAACGGTTGCGAATGCGGGTCTTCGATCCATCGCGCGGCAGGGATGCCAGCTTGATCGAGGCCTTGAACCGCTCTTCGATCGGAAGAGCCTGGTTCATGATAATCGCCTTCAACGCAGCCCGCTTTGCGGCCTGGTTGGCGACCGTATTACGGCGGCGCTTGTTCTTTTCAACTGCGCTTGTCTTCGCCATGTCAGGTTCCTTTTCTACGCTCGTCGTTACGGTTATTGACGGAACGGGAAGCTGAACTCCTTCAGGAGAGTCCGTGCTTCGTCGTCGGTCGTCGCCGTCGTGCAAACGATGATGTCCATGCCCCACATCTGATCAACCTTGTCGTAGTTGATTTCAGGGAACACAATGTGCTCCTTGATGCCCATGGCGAAGTTGCCACGGCCGTCAAAGCTCTTCGGGTTCAGGCCGCGGAAGTCGCGAACGCGCGGGAGCGCGATGTTGACCAGGCGATCCAGGAACTCGTACATGCGGGCGCCGCGCAGGGTGACCTTTGCGCCGATCGGCATGTTTTCGCGGACCTTGAAGCCTGCGATAGAGTTGCGTGCGCGGGTGATGACCGGCTTCTGACCGGCGATCGCTGCGAGGTCGGCGGCAGCAACCGTCGGCTTCTTCGAGTCAGCGGTCGCTTCACCGACGCCCATGTTGATCACGATCTTGTCGAGCTTCGGGATCATCATCTCGTTGGCGTAGGAGAACTTCTCCTGCATCGCCTTGCGGATGCGCTCGACATATTCCTTCTTGAGCCGCGGCTCGTATTTTGCCTCAGCCATCGATCACTTCTCCAGAACGCTTGGCCACGCGGACCTTCTTGCCGTCAACGACCTTGAAACCGACGCGGGTCGGCTTGCCGTCCTTGTCGACGATTGCAATGTTGGACAGGTGAACCGGGGCTTCCTTGTTGATGATGCCGGCTTCCTGGGTCTGCGTCTGGCGCTGGTGGCGCTTTACGACGTTGACGCCACGGACGACGGCACGATCTTCCTTCGGCATGACCTGAACGACTTCGCCGGTGCGGCCCTTGTCCTTGCCAGCGAGCATGACGACCTTGTCGCCTTTACGAATCTTTTGCATCGCTTCCGCTCCTTACAGTACTTCGGGAGCCAGCGAGATGATCTTCATGTGGTTCTTGGCGCGAAGTTCGCGCGGAACCGGTCCGAAGATACGGGTGCCGATCGGCTCTTTCTTGTTGTCGATGAGGACTGCTGCGTTGGTGTCGAAGCGGATGACCGAGCCATCCGGACGACGGATGTCCTTGGCGGTGCGAACGACAACCGCCTTCATCACGTCACCCTTCTTCACGCGGCCGCGCGGGATCGCTTCCTTGATCGAAACGACGATGACGTCGCCGATCGAGGCATACTTGCGCTTCGAGCCGCCCAGCACCTTGATGCACATGACACGACGTGCGCCGGAATTATCCGCGACGTCGAGGTTTGTTTGCATCTGAATCATATCAGGTCGCCTTCTTGGTTTACCGGAATGGTTGGGCCTAAGCCCCCTACCCCGGCTTATGAAAATGTTCGCCGGCCAGCCTGCCGTAACGGCAGGCAAAAACACGGCATAGCTGAATAGCGCGGGGTCGATCGTGCCAGGGTGGTTTCCCGAACGGGACCTTCCGTGCGCTCAAAGCAAAAGAACGCCCGGCATTCGAGCGTTCTGACGCTGCTTCATACAGATATTTCGGCGAGACGCAAGGCCTCGCACAAAATTCTGTTACTTGCCCTGGGCGGTAATCACCGTCCAGCGCTTGTCCTTGGAGATCGGCGCGCATTCCTCGATGGATACGGTATCGCCGATCTTGTACTGGTTGTTTTCGTCGTGGGCCTTGTACTTCTTGGAACGACGAACGGTCTTCTGGAGCAGCGGGTGAGCGAATCGACGCTCAACACGAACCACTACCGTCTTCTCGTTCTTGTCGCCAACGACGACGCCCTGCAGGATGCGCTTCGGCATGTTTTTCTTCCTTTAGGCCTTAACTTCTGCCGCCTTCTGGCGGGCAATGGTTTTGACGCGGGCGATGTCCTTGCGGACTTCGTTGATGCGCGAGGACTTTTCGAGCTGGCCGGTCGCCTTCTGGAAGCGCAGGTTGAACTGCTCCTTCTTCAGCTTGGCAAGCTCGTCCTTGAGTTGGTCGGCGCTGAGCGCGCGAACGTCTGAGGCTTTCATGAGCTCAATCCCTTACTCTGCAATGCGCTGTACGAAGCGCGTCTTGACCGAGAGCTTGGCAGAGCCGAGGCGAAGCGCCTCGCGGGCGATCTCTTCGCTGACGCCGTCGATCTCGAACATCATACGACCGGGCTTGACCTTGCATGCCCAGTACTCAACGGAGCCCTTACCTTTACCCATGCGGACTTCGGTCGGCTTTGCGGTTACCGGAACGTCCGGGAACACGCGGATCCATACACGGCCGGCGCGCTTCATGTAACGCGTGATCGCGCGGCGGGCCGCTTCGATCTCGCGTGCGTTGACGCGGTTGGGCTCCTGAGCCTTCAGGCCGAATTCGCCGAATGCCAGGTCAGAACCGCCCTTGGCGACGCCCTTGATGCGGCCCTTGAACTGCTTGCGGTACTTAGTACGCTTTGGCTGCAACATTTTCTTACTTCTCCGAGCTTATCTTTCGCCAGCGCTAATTACGCGTTGTCGCGTTCGCGGCGACGATCGCCACGGTCGCGTTCGCGGCTTGCCGGACCCTGTGCGTCGCCTTCCAGCGCGCGACGTTCGGAAGCCATCGGATCGTGTTCAAGGATTTCGCCCTTGAAGATCCAGACCTTGATGCCGCAGATACCGAATGCGGTTTCGGCTTCTGCCGTGCCGTAATCGATGTCGGCGCGCAGCGTGTGCAGCGGCACGCGACCTTCACGGTACCATTCAGTACGGGCGATTTCAGCACCGCCGAGACGGCCGGCGCAGGTGATCTTGATGCCTTCGGCGCCAAGACGCATTGCCGACTGAACGGCGCGCTTCATGGCGCGGCGGAAAGCCACGCGGCGCTCGAGCTGCTGGGCGATCGACTGAGCGACCAGCGTCGCGTCGACTTCGGGCTTGCGCACTTCGACGATGTTGAGGTGCGTTTCCGAATTCGTCATATCAGACAGCTTCTTGCGGAGCTTGTCGATGTCGGCGCCCTTACGGCCGATGATCAGGCCCGGACGGGCCGAGTGGATCGTGACGCGGCACTTCTTGTGCGGACGCTCGATGACCACCTTCGAGATGCCTGCCTGCTTCAGTTCGCTCATGACGAACTTGCGCATCTTCAGGTCTTCGTGCAGCAGCTGGCCGTACTCGGCATTGTCCGCAAACCAGCGGCTATCCCAGGTACGGTTGATGCCGAGACGGAAACCGATCGGATTGATTTTCTGACCCATTATGCGGCCTCCTCTGCTGCCTGCACTTCACGAACGACGATCGTCAGGTGCGCGAAGGGCTTTTCGATGCGCGACGCACGACCGCGGCCACGAGCGTGGAAACGCTTCATGACGATCGACTTGCCCACATAGGCCTCGGCGACGACAAGTGCGTCGACGTCGAGATCGTGGTTGTTCTCGGCGTTGGCGATCGCGGATTCGAGCGTCTTCCTGACGGCGCCCGCGATGCGCTTGCGGGAGAACTCCAGCTCAGCGAGTGCACGCTCGACCTTCTTGCCGCGGATGGCCGCGGCAACCAGGTTGAGCTTCTGGGGGCTGACGCGGAGCGTGCGGGCGACTGCTTGCGCCTCGTTGTCCTTCAGCCGGCGTTCGGCTTTTGCCTTGCCCATTGTTACTTCCTCTTCGCCTTCTTGTCCGCGCCGTGACCGTAGTAGGTGCGGGTCGGAGAGAATTCACCGAATTTGTGACCGACCATGTCTTCATTGACGCTGACCGGGACATGTTTGCTACCGTTGTAGACGCCGAAGGTAAGACCGACGAACTGCGGCAGGATCGTGGAGCGACGGCTCCAGATCTTGATCACTTCTGCACGTCCGCCTTCACGAACCTTCTCAGCCTTCTTGAGAAGATAGCCGTCAACGAACGGACCTTTCCATACTGAACGAGCCATTGGAGACTTCCTCTCTTACTTCTTGCGCTGATGACGCGAGCGCATGATCATCTTATCGGTCGACTTGTTCGACCGGGTGCGCTTGCCCTTGGTCGGCTTGCCCCACGGTGTCACCGGATGGCGACCACCGGAGGTGCGGCCTTCACCACCGCCGTGCGGATGGTCGACCGGGTTCATGACGACACCGCGGTTATGCGGACGCTTGCCGCGCCAGACGGTACGACCGGCCTTGCCGTCGTTGATGTTGGCGTGGTCCGGGTTGGACACGGCGCCGATCGAAGCGAGGCAGACGCCGCTGACGAGGCGCTGTTCGCCGGAGTTCAGGCGAAGGATCGCCATGCCCTGGTCACGGCCGACGAGCTGTGCATAGGAACCGGCGGAACGAGCGATCTGACCGCCCTTGCCCGGCTTCATTTCCACATTGTGGATGATGGAGCCGACCGGGATGTACTGCAGCGGCATGGTGTTGCCGGGCTTGACGTCGACAGCCTTTTCCGAAGCGATGACCTTGTCGCCGGCAGCGAGACGCTGCGGAGCGATGATGTAGGCCTGCTCGCCATCCGAATAGCTCACCAGCGCGATGAAAGCCGTGCGGTTCGGATCGTATTCGATACGTTCGACCGTGCCTTCGACATCGAACTTGCGACGCTTGAAGTCGACCAGTCGGTAGCTGCGCTTATGACCGCCACCGATGAAGCGAGCCGTGATGCGGCCGAGGTTGTTACGACCGCCGCTCTTGGTCAGACCTTCCGTCAGCGCCTTGACCGGCTTGCCCTTGTAGAGCGAGGAGCGGTCCACGATGACCAGCTGACGCTGGCTCGGGGTCGTCGGATTGAATGTTTTCAATGCCATTTTTTTATTCCTCAGAGACCGGTGGAGACGTCGATCGTCTGGCCTTCAGCCAGCGTCACGACAGCCTTCTTCACGTCCTTCTGCTTGCCGACGAAACCGCGAAACCGCTTGGTTTTGCCCTTGCGCAGCAGAGTGTTGACGGCCGTGACCTTGACGCCGAACAGCGCCTCGACAGCAGCCTTGATTTCCGGCTTTGTCGCCTGCTTGGCGACATTGAAAACAACCTGGTTGTTTTCGGATACCAGCGTGGACTTTTCGGTGATCGCCGGAGAGACGATCACATCGTAGTGGCGAAGATCGGTCACTTGAATCGCTCCTCTAGCGCTTCAACCGCAGCCTTGGAAAGCACGAGCTTGCCGCGGCGCACGATGTCGTAAACGTTGATGCCCTGAATCGGCAGAACATCGATGTTCGGGATGTTCTGCGCTGCGAGCTTGAAGTTGCCGTCGAGCTCTGCGCCGCCGATGAAGAGGGCGTTGGTCAGGCCGAGCGTCTCGAAAACGGACGCGAGAGCCTTGGTCTTGGCTTCAGCTGCGACAAGGTTGTCGATGACGATGACGTCATCAGCCTTGATCTTGGCCGAAAGGGCATGGCGAAGGCCGAGTGCGCGAACCTTCTTCGGAAGGTCGTGCTCGTGGCTGCGAACGACCGGGCCATGGGCCTTGCCGCCGCCGCGGAACTGCGGAGCGCGAGCCGAATGGTGACGAGCGCGGCCCGTACCCTTCTGCTTGTACATCTTGGCACCGGTGCGCGAAACTTCAGCGCGGCCCTTTGCCTTGTGCGTGCCCTGCTGCTTCTTGGCAAGCTGCCAGCGAATAACGCGGGCGAGAATGTCTTCGCGGGGCTCGAGGCCGAAAATCTCGTCCGAAAGGGAGACCTTCCCGGCGTCTTTTCCCTCGAGGGTCTTGACGTTCAATTCCATTGATCTGGCTCCCTTACTTCGCGGCCGACTTGACGGCGTCGCGCACGATGATCCAGGCACCCTTGGAACCGGGAACAGCACCCTTGATCAGGATCAGACCGCGATCTTCGTCGGTCGAAACCACTTCCAGGTTCTGCGTCGTGACGCGCGTCTGGCCCATGTGACCAGCCATCTTCTTGTTTTTGAAAACCTTGCCCGGATCCTGGCGCGAGCCGGTCGAACCGTGCGAGCGGTGCGAAACCGACACACCGTGCGTGGCGCGCAAACCGCCGAAACCGTGGCGCTTCATGGCGCCGGCAAAACCCTTACCGATGGTCGTGCCCGTCACGTCGACGAGCTGACCGGCTGCAAAGTGACCCGCCTTGAGCTCCGTGCCGATCTCGAGCAGGTTGTCTTCCGAAACACGGAACTCCTGCAGCTTGGCCTTCGGCTCGACGTTGGCGACGGCAAAATTGCCACGCATCGCCTTCGACGTGTTCTTTACCTTCGCCTGGCCGGCACCGAGCTGAACTGCGGTATAGCCATTCTTTTCGACAGTGCGCGTGGCAACGACCTGGCAGCCGTCCATACGCAGTACCGTTACCGGGACATGCTCACCGGCGTCGTTGTAGACGCGGGTCATTCCCACCTTTTGTGCAATCACACCTGAACGCATCGGTTCAATCCTTCCAACTCAGCTCGAGCAAGCTCAGAGCTTGATCTCAACATCGACACCGGCGGCGAGATCAAGCTTCATCAGCGCGTCTACCGTCTGCGGGGTCGGGTCTACGATGTCGAGCAGGCGCTTATGCGTGCGCATCTCGAACTGTTCGCGGCTCTTCTTGTCGATGTGCGGGGACCGGTTGACCGTAAACTTCTCGATACGGGTCGGAAGCGGAACGGGGCCCCGGACGCTTGCACCGGTGCGCTTCGCCGTCGACACGATCTCGCGCGTGGAAGCATCGAGAATCCGGTGATCGAACGCCTTCAGGCGAATGCGGATATTTTGGCCGTTCATTCGACGTTATCCTTGTGTTTGTTTTCCGCATGTCTCTCAACAAGACACGGGTTGTTCTTTCTTCCTAAGGCGGACCACCGGTTTCAAAGATCGAGAGGGCGCCGATGCCGGCGTCCCTATCCAGTCTTCAGGGCCTTCTAGCCCACCTTATTTGCTTGTTCAGTCACCGCTTCGTCATCCAAAGCGGCGCGCAAATCGCGCTCGCGCGCCATTTGCTACATTTCTTTGTAATAAGCAAGCGGCTTGCGCCGCCTGTATCATAATATTGTCATCGAATCGGCCACCCCACCGGAGTGGCCGAAGGAATTACTCGACGATCGAAGCGACGATACCGGCGCCGACGGTGCGGCCGCCTTCGCGGATGGCGAAGCGCAGCTTTTCTTCCATCGCGATCGGAACGATCAGCTCGACGTCGACCGTGACGTTGTCGCCCGGCATGACCATTTCCGTGCCTTCCGGAAGCGTCACGATGCCGGTAACGTCCGTCGTGCGGAAGTAGAACTGCGGACGGTAGTTGGTGAAGAACGGCGTATGACGGCCGCCCTCTTCCTTCGTCAGGATGTAGGCTTCTGCCTTGAACTTCTTGTGCGGCTTGACCGAGCCCGGCTTGCACAGGATCTGACCACGCTCGACGCCGTCACGGTTCACACCGCGGATCAGCGCGCCGATGTTGTCGCCAGCCTGGCCCTGGTCGAGCAGCTTGCGGAACATTTCAACGCCGGTCACCGTCGTCTTCGAGGTCGGACGGATGCCGACGATCTCGACTTCTTCACCAACCTTGACGATGCCACGCTCGACACGGCCGGTCACGACCGTACCACGGCCCGAGATCGAGAACACGTCTTCGATCGGCATCAGGAACGGCTGGTCAACCGGACGCTCAGGCGTCGGGATGTAGGCGTCGACCGCTGCCATCAGTTCGCGGATGGCGTCTTCGCCGATCTTCTTGTCGGAATCTTCAAGAGCGGCAAGCGCCGAACCCTTGACGACCGGAATGTCGTCGCCCGGGAAGTCGTAGGACGACAGAAGTTCGCGAACTTCGAGCTCAACCAGCTCGAGAAGCTCGGCGTCGTCAACCTGGTCGACCTTGTTCAGGAACACAACGATCGCCGGAACGCCGACCTGGCGGGCGAGCAGGATGTGTTCGCGCGTCTGCGGCATCGGGCCGTCAGCAGCCGAGCAAACCAGGATCGCGCCGTCCATCTGCGCCGCACCGGTGATCATGTTCTTGACGTAGTCGGCGTGGCCGGGGCAGTCGACGTGCGCATAGTGGCGGTTCGGCGTCTCATACTCAACGTGCGCCGTCGAGATCGTGATGCCGCGCGCCTTCTCTTCCGGAGCCGCGTCGATCTGGTCGTACGCCTTGAACTCACCGAAGTACTTCGTGATCGCTGCCGTCAGAGACGTCTTGCCGTGGTCAACGTGGCCGATCGTGCCAATGTTGACGTGCGGCTTGTTGCGCTCAAACTTACTCTTTGCCATTTTCGGCTCTCCGTTTTGCTAGTCCCCGAGGGGAGCTAATTCTTGTTATCGGTCAATTGGTATTCCGGTCACTTCTGACCGGAATACTTTGCCTGGATTTCGGTTGCGACGTTCGACGGGACCGGCGCGTAGTGGTCGAAGGTCATCGTGTACTGAGCGCGGCCCTGCGACATGGAACGCAGGTTGTCGACGTACTTAAACATGTTGGCCAGCGGAACGTTGGCGCTGATGACAACCGCGATGCCACGGCTTTCCTGACCCTGGATCTGGCCACGGCGGGAGTTGAGGTCGCCGATAACGTCGCCGACGTAATCTTCCGGGGTGACGACTTCGACCTTCATCATCGGCTCGAGGAGCTGAGCGCCGGCCTTCTTCGCTGCTTCACGGAAGCAAGCGCGGGAAGCGATTTCGAACGCCAGGACCGAGGAGTCGACGTCGTGGAAGGCGCCGTCGATGAGCGTCGCCTTGACGCCGAGCATCGGGAAGCCAGCCAGCGGACCGGAGGACAGGACGCTTTCGATGCCCTTCTGAACGCCCGGGATGTATTCCTTCGGAACAGAGCCGCCGACGATCTTGGATTCGAACTTGAAGTCTTCGCCTTCCGGGTTCGGTTCGAAGATGATCTTGACGCGCGCGAACTGGCCGGTACCACCGGTCTGCTTCTTGTGCGTGTAGTCTTCTTCGGTCTGGCGCGTGATGGTTTCGCGGTAAGCAACCTGCGGCGCACCGACGTTTGCTTCGACCTTGAACTCGCGGCGCATGCGGTCAACGATGATGTCGAGATGCAGTTCGCCCATGCCGGCAATGATCGTCTGGCCGGATTCCTGGTCCGTCTTCACGCGGAAGGACGGGTCTTCAGCTGCCAGGCGGTTGAGCGCGAGGCCCATCTTTTCCTGGTCGCCCTTGGACTTCGGCTCGATGGCGATCTGGATGACCGGCTCGGGGAATTCCATGCGCTCGAGGATAACCGGCTTCAGCGGATCGCAGAGCGTATCGCCGGTGGTGGTTTCCTTGAGGCCGGCGAGAGCAACGATGTCGCCTGCAAAGGCTTCTTCGATGTCTTCACGCGAGTTGGAGTGCATCTGCAGCATGCGGCCGACGCGCTCGCGCTTGTCCTTGACCGTGTTCAGAACCGAAGAGCCCTTTTCGAGCTTGCCGGAGTAGATGCGTGCGAAGGTGAGCGAACCGACGAACGGATCGTTCATGATCTTGAACGCCAGCATCGACAGCGGCTCGGCGTCGTCTGCATGACGCTCGATGTCGGCTTCGGTCTTGAAGTCGATGCCCTTGATCGCCGGAATGTCGAGCGGCGACGGCAGGTAATCGACGACGGCGTCGAGCAGCGGCTGCACACCCTTGTTCTTGAAGGCAGTGCCGCAGAACATCGGATGGAACTTGACGTCGATGGTGCCGCGGCGAACGAGTTCGCGGATCTTATCGTTGTCGGGCATGTTGCCTTCGAGGTAGGCTTCCATCGCAGCTTCGTCGATCTCGACAACGGTCTCGATCAGCTTTTCGCGATATTCTTCAGCCTTGGCCTTCAGATCTTCCGGGATCTCGACGACGTCCCACTGGGCGCCGAGCGATTCGTCACGCCAGATCAGGGCGTTCATTTCGACGAGGTCGATAACGCCCTTGAATTCGGTTTCCGCACCGATCGGCAGCTGCATGACGACAGCCGTTGCGCCGAGACGGGTCTTGATCATCTCGACCGAGCGATAGAAGTCCGCACCCGTCTTGTCCATCTTGTTGCAGAAGATCATCCGCGGAACATTGTACTTCTCGGCCTGACGCCAGACGGTTTCCGTCTGCGGCTCCACGCCGGCGTTGGCGTCGAGCAGCGCGATGGCGCCGTCGAGAACGCGCAGCGAACGCTCGACTTCGATGGTGAAGTCGACGTGGCCGGGAGTGTCGATGATGTTGAAGCGGCGCATCTTGCCGTCACGGCCCTTCCAGAAGGTCGTGGTGGCAGCGGACGTGATCGTGATGCCACGCTCCTGCTCCTGCTCCATCCAGTCCATGGTGGCTGCGCCGTCGTGGACTTCGCCGATCTTGTGCGACTTGCCGGTGTAATAAAGGATACGCTCGGTGGTCGTGGTCTTGCCGGCGTCGATATGCGCCATGATACCGAAATTGCGGTAGTCTTCGATCTTATATTCGCGAGCCATTGTGGACTGCCTTTCGATACCGTTCGGAATTACCAGCGATAGTGCGAGAACGCGCGGTTGGCGTCAGCCATCTTGTGCGTGTCTTCGCGCTTCTTGACGGCGGAGCCGCGGTTGTTGGACGCATCGAGCAGTTCGCCGGACAGACGGTCGATCATGGTGGTTTCGTTGCGCTTGCGGGCAGCGGCAATCAGCCAGCGAATGGCGAGAGCCTGGCGGCGCTCCGGACGGACGTCGACCGGAACCTGATAGGTCGCACCACCGACGCGGCGCGAGCGGACTTCAACGTGCGGGGCAATGTTGTCGAGCGCAGAATGGAAAACCGAAAGCGGCTCCTGCTTCGACTTGCCCTGGACGGCGTCGAACGCACCGTAGACGATGTTTTCAGCAACGGACTTCTTACCATCGAGCATGATGGCATTCATGAACTTGGTCACGACGAGGTCACCGAACTTCGGATCCGGATTGATCTCGCGCTTTTCTGCTTTATGACGTCTGGACATACTTTTCGTCTCTTCAACCGTTAAGGCGCTTCATCACGCGGAGGACCTCGCGCAGCGCCGGATTACTCAAAATCCGAATTACTTCGGACGCTTCGCACCGTACTTGGAGCGACGCTGCTTGCGGTTCTTGACACCCTGGGTATCGAGAACGCCGCGGATGATGTGATAACGGACACCCGGAAGGTCCTTGACGCGGCCGCCGCGGATCATGACGACGGAGTGTTCCTGAAGGTTGTGACCTTCGCCGGGGATGTAACCAATGACTTCGAAGCCGTTGGTCAGGCGGATCTTTGCGACCTTACGCAGAGCCGAGTTCGGCTTCTTCGGCGTGGTCGTGTAGACGCGCGTGCAAACGCCGCGCTTCTGCGGGTTCTCCTGGAGAGCGGGAACCTTATTACGCTTTACGTTCGCCTGGCGAGGCTTGCGGATCAGCTGGTTTACGGTAGGCATTCAACCATCCCTTACGTTTATCTCAGTACCCTTGCGGGCTTGAACTCACGCCGTCTCCGGCAATGACGCATGCTTTCCGTCAATGCGCAAAATATGGCCCGATCCGCTTCCGCAGATGGACCACAAGGAGCAGAGGACGCATAAAATACTGCGTCATGCGTGCAGCATCATGACTTCAACGTGCGTTTAGAACCTTGTTTGAGGTGAATTTCAGGGCGCGTCGCCCCGAACAGCCAAGCCTCACATGGGATCTGATGGGCCGGGTACTACTGGTTTCCACCCTTCCCGTCAAGGCCGGTTAAGAAATAAACTTGGCCGCATCACCTTGATATGCGGGCCGAACGCCCTGTTTTCATCCTTCTAGACGCATTCAGGGACGTGCGCCAAGATAAAAACTTGGGCCTTGCAGCAAAAGCAGTTAAGGAATCAGCAATTGCGGCGTTAGGTCCTCTCAGCGGATTCGACAAAGCGAATCTCCAGGAACCGAGGACAGGCGATGATCACGACACCTGATAACGACAATAATTTCGACGGGCCGATGATCTTCATCATCATCGGCAAAGGCTATGAGTCCGAGGCCAGCGAAGGCATCGACCTGCACATCCTGCTGCAGGCGCCCGATGACGACACCGCCGTGCGCGAAGCCCTGAACGCTCTTGCCGAGGAGGGTTTCATCGAGGCCGATCTCGACCAGATCGGCATGCTGACCGAAATTCCGGCGGAAGAGCCGCACGCCTCGGCCTACCAGGGCGCGGTCGATGGCGAGGTCGCGATCATCCGGTTCAACTGACGGGAACGCCTTCCCTCCCCTATCAATCAAAGACTAGCACAAACGAAAACCGCCCGGATCGCTCCGGGCGGTTTTTCAATTCGTGGACCTCAGCTGCGGATTATTCCGCAGCCGGGGCGTTTTCGGCCATGTCCTGCAGCATCGGGGTGGCAACGGCTGCACCAGTGCCTTTGCGGCGCTCTTCGAGGATGAGCTCGTCGCGCGACGTGGCGATGCGGCGGATCTGGGTCATGGTGCCGCCGGTGCCAGCCGGAATGAGGCGGCCGACGATGACGTTTTCCTTCAGACCCTGCAGACCGTCGGTCTTGCCGGCGATTGCAGCTTCCGTCAGCACCTTGGTCGTTTCCTGGAAGGACGCGGCCGAGATGAAGGACGGGGTCTGCAGCGACGCCTTGGTGATGCCGAGAAGAACCGGCTCGCCGCTGGCGGGCTTCTTGCCCTGTTCGATCAGGTGGTCGTTGACGTCCTCCAGCTCGATCCGGTCGACGTTGTCGCCGACGATGTAGGTCGAGTCGCCGGCATCGGTGATCTCCACCTTCTGCAGCATCTGACGGACGATCACCTCGATGTGCTTGTCGTTGATGACGACGCCCTGCAGGCGGTAGACTTCCTGGATTTCGTTGACGAGATAGGAAGCAAGAGCCTCCACGCCCTTGATCGCCAGGATGTCGTGCGGAGCCGGGTTACCGTCGAGGATATAGTCACCCTTTTCGATATAGTCGCCGTCCTGAAGGTGGAAGGGCTTGCCCTTCGGGATCAGGTATTCGACAGGCTCGACACCGTCTTCCGCCGGCTCGATGATGACGCGACGCTTGTTCTTGTAGTCGCGGCCGAGGCGGATCGTACCATCGATCTCTGCGATGATGGCGTGATCCTTCGGACGGCGAGCTTCGAACAGTTCGGCAACACGCGGCAGACCGCCGGTGATGTCCTTGGTCTTGGCGCTTTCGAGCGGCGAACGGGCGAGAACGTCACCCTGGGAGACCTTCGTGCCCGGCTCGACCGACAGGATGGCGTCGACGGAGAGCAGGAAGCGGGCGTCACCACCACGCGACAGCTTCGCGACATTGCCGCTGGCGTCCTTGATGACGATCGCCGGCTTGAGATCCGAGCCGCGCGGGGTCGAACGCCAGTCGATGACCTGACGCTTGGTGATGCCGGTGGATTCGTCGGTCGCTTCCAGAACCGAGAGACCATCGACGAGGTCTTCGAACTGAACGGTACCGGCGACTTCCGTCATCATCGGACGGGTGTAAGGATCCCACTCCGCCAGACGCTGGCCGCGCTTGACCTTGTCACCTTCGTCCACATGCAGCTTAGAACCGTAGGCGACACGCTGCGAAGAGCGCTCGACGCCACGCTCGTCCAGGATCTGGACGGTCATGTTGCGGCCCATAGCAACGAGGCTGCCTTCGGAGTTGCGCAGCACGTTGCGGTTCTTGATCTGCACCGTACCTTCATACGAGGCTTCCAGGAACGACTGGTCGACCACGGTTGCCGTACCGCCAAGGTGGAAGGTACGCATGGTGAGCTGGGTTCCCGGCTCGCCGATCGACTGAGCGGCGATGACACCGACGGCTTCGCCCATGTTGACCGGCGTACCGCGCGCGAGGTCGCGGCCGTAGCAGACCGAGCAGACGCCCGTCTGGATTTCGCAGGTCAGCGCCGAGCGGATGCGGATCGACTGGATACCGGCCTTTTCGATTTCGATGACATCGGGCTCGAGGATCATCTTGCCGGCATCGACGATGCGCTCACCCGTCACCGGATGATCGATGTCGTCGAGCGCCGTGCGGCCGAGAATACGGGCGCCGAGCGAGGCGACGACCTGGCCGGCATCGACGATGGCGGTCATGGTCAGGCCGGTTTCGGTGCCGCAATCGACGTGCGTGACGATGCAATCCTGCGCGACGTCGACGAGACGGCGGGTCAGGTAACCGGAGTTTGCAGTCTTCAAGGCGGTGTCTGCCAGTCCCTTACGGGCGCCGTGCGTCGAGTTGAAGTACTCGTTGACGGTCAGGCCTTCCTTGAAGTTCGAGATGATCGGCGTCTCGATGATTTCGCCCGACGGCTTGGCCATCAGGCCGCGCATGCCGCCCAGCTGGCGCATCTGGTTCGGAGAACCGCGGGCGCCGGAGTGGCTCATCATGTAGATCGAGTTCATCGGCTTCTGACGGCCGGTGTTCTCGTCGAATTCGACCGCCTTGATGCGCGCCATCATCTCTTCGGCGACCTTTTCGGTCGCCTTGCCCCAGGCGTCGACAACCTTGTTGTACTTTTCGCCCTGGGTGATGAGGCCGTCATTGTACTGCTGCTCGTATTCCTTCACCAGATTTTCGGTGTCGTTGACGATCTTGGCCTTCGTGTCCGGAATGACCATGTCGTCCTTGCCGAACGAAATGCCGGCACGGCAGGCATGGGCGAAGCCGAGCTGCATGATGCGGTCGCAGAAGATGACCGTGTCCTTCTGGCCGCAATGGCGGTAGACCGTGTCGATCATCTTGGAGATGTTCTTCTTGGTCATTTCCTGGTTGCAGATGTCGAAGGGCACCTTGCCGTTCTTCGGCAGCAGTTCGCCGATGAGCAGACGGCCGGGCGTCGTCTCATAGATCTTCGAGTAGGGCTTGCCATCCTCGCCGATCGACTTGAAGCGGCCGCGGATCTTGGTGTGCAGCGTCACGACCTTGTTTTCCAGCGCGTGATGCAGCTCGCCGAGATCGGAGAAGGCCATACCTTCGCCCGGCTCGTTCTGGTTCAGAATCGACAGATAGTACAGGCCGAGAACCATGTCCTGCGAGGGAACGATGATCGGCGCCCCGTTTGCCGGGTGCAGGATGTTGTTGGTCGACATCATCAGCACGCGGGCTTCGAGCTGGGCTTCGAGCGACAGCGGCACGTGAACAGCCATCTGGTCGCCGTCGAAGTCGGCGTTGAAGGCCGTGCAGACGAGCGGGTGCAGCTGGATGGCCTTGCCTTCGACCAGGGTGGGTTCGAAGGCCTGGATGCCCAGGCGGTGCAGCGTCGGTGCGCGGTTCAGGAGAACCGGATGTTCGCGGATGACCTCGTCGAGGATATCCCAGACCTCCGGCTTTTCCTTCTCGACCAGCTTCTTGGCCTGCTTGACGGTCGAGGAGTAACCCTTGGCGTCGAGGCGGGCATAGATGAACGGCTTGAAGAGTTCGAGCGCCATCTTCTTCGGAAGACCGCACTGATGCAGCTTCAGTTCCGGACCGGTGACGATGACCGAACGGCCGGAATAGTCGACGCGCTTGCCGAGCAGGTTCTGACGGAAGCGTCCCTGCTTGCCCTTCAGCATGTCGGACAGCGACTTTAGCGGACGCTTGTTGGCGCCGGTGATGACGCGGCCGCGGCGGCCGTTATCGAAGAGCGCGTCGACAGATTCCTGCAGCATGCGCTTTTCGTTGCGGATGATGATGCCCGGAGCGCGCAGTTCGATGAGGCGCTTCAGACGGTTGTTGCGGTTGATGACGCGGCGATAGAGATCGTTCAGATCCGACGTCGCGAAACGGCCGCCATCAAGCGGAACGAGCGGGCGCAGATCCGGCGGGATGACCGGAACGACCTTCATGATCATCCATTCCGGGCGGTTGCCGGACTCCATGAAGTTCTCGACGATCTTCAGGCGCTTCATCAGCTTCTTCTGCTTGAGATCCGACGTGGTGTCGGCAAGCTCGGAGCGCAGATCGCCGGCGATCTTTTCGAGGTTCATCGAGGCCAGCATCTCGTAGATCGCCTCAGCGCCGATCATCGCGGTGAACTGGTCTTCGCCGTATTCGTCGACGGCGAGCATGTACTCTTCTTCGGAGAGGAGCTGGTGCTCCTTGAGAGCGGTCAGGCCCGGCTCGGTGACGATGTAGTTTTCAAAGTAGAGAACGCGCTCGACATCCTTCAGCGTCATGTCGAGCAGTGTCGAGATGCGCGACGGCAGCGACTTCAGGAACCAGATGTGGGCAACGGGAGCAGCGAGCTCGATATGGCCCATGCGCTCACGGCGAACGCGCGACAGCGTGACTTCGACGCCGCACTTTTCGCAGATGATGCCCTTGTACTTCATGCGCTTGTACTTGCCGCACAAGCATTCGTAGTCCTTGATCGGGCCGAAGATGCGCGCGCAGAACAGACCGTCGCGTTCCGGCTTGAACGTACGGTAGTTGATGGTTTCCGGCTTCTTGATCTCACCGTAGGACCAGGAGAGGATCTTCTCCGGAGACGCGATCGAAATCCGAATGGAATCGAAATTCTGTGCAGGCACCTGCGGATTGAAAAGATTCATGACCTCTTGGTTCATGCCTGTCTCCTTCATGGGCTAAAGCGCCCTCAAAATGCGATGGCCGGCGGCAATTCCCGGGAGCCGCCTCCCTCGCTTAAACGAGAATAACCGCAAGATGCGGCGAAACTTCCCTTCCGGGCCGACACGGATGCGGCTCCCGGCGGGACCGGCGTGCGCCGCATTGGCAGCGCACGCCCTATCAATGTTTACTCGGCCGCGTCCGGCAGCTGAGCTGCCTGCGCTTCGTCGAGCTTGGTGTTCTCGAGCTCGACGCTGAGGCCCAGCGAGCGCATTTCCTTGACGAGAACGTTGAAGCTTTCCGGAATACCGGCTTCGAACGTGTCGTCTCCGCGGACAATGGCTTCGTAGACCTTGGTGCGGCCGGCGACGTCGTCCGACTTCACCGTCAGCATTTCCTGCAGCGTATAGGCGGCGCCATAGGCTTCGAGCGCCCAGACTTCCATTTCGCCGAAGCGCTGACCGCCGAACTGCGCCTTGCCGCCCAGCGGCTGCTGGGTCACGAGCGAGTAAGGGCCGATCGAGCGGGCATGGATCTTGTCATCGACCAGGTGGTTGAGCTTCAGCATGTAGATGTAGCCCACGGTCACCTGGCGGTCGAACTGCTCGCCAGTACGGCCGTCATAGAGCGTCGACTGGCCGGTGTCCTTGAGACCCGCCAGACGCAGCATGTCGTTGACGTCACCTTCATTGGCGCCGTCGAAGACCGGCGTTGCGATCGAAACGCCGCGTTTCCACTGGTCGGCGAGACGCAGGACGGACTCGTCGTCGAAGTCCTGGACCTGTTCGGCCTTGGGACCGTCCCCAACGACATCGCCGATGGTCTTGCGCAGCGGCTCGATGTTGCCATTGGCCTTATACGCTTCGATCAATTCGCCGATCTGGCGACCCATGCCGGCGCAAGCCCAACCCAGGTGCGTTTCCAGAATCTGGCCGACGTTCATGCGCGAAGGCACGCCGAGCGGGTTCAGAACGACGTCGACATGCGTGCCGTCTTCAAGGAACGGCATGTCCTCGACAGGCACAATGCGCGAGACCACGCCCTTGTTCCCGTGACGGCCGGCCATCTTGTCGCCCGGCTGGATCTTGCGCTTCACGGCGACGAAGACCTTGACCATCTTCATGACGCCCGGAGGCATTTCATCGCCGCGCTGGACCTTCTCGACCTTGTCCATGAAGCGCTGTTCAAGGCGCGACTTGGATTCGTCGTACTGGCCGCGGAGGGCTTCGAGTTCGCTCTGGACCTTCTCGTCCTCGACGGCGAACATCCACCACTGCGAGCGGGGATATTCGGAGACGACGGCGTTCGAAAGTTCGGTGCCCTTCTTGAAGCCCTTCGGGCCGGCAATCGAGACCTGGCCGCGCAGCATGTCGATCAGACGGCCGTAGACGTTACGGTCGAGGATCGCCTGCTCGTCGTCGCGATCCTTGGCGAGCCGCTCGATCTCTTCGCGCTCGATCGCCATCGCGCGCTCGTCCTTCTCTACGCCATGGCGGTTGAAGACGCGAACTTCAACGATCGTGCCGTAGGTGCCGGGCGGCATGCGCATGGAGGTATCGCGCACGTCGGAGGCTTTTTCGCCGAAGATGGCGCGCAGAAGCTTTTCTTCCGGCGTCATCGGGCTTTCGCCCTTCGGCGTGATCTTGCCGACGAGGATATCGCCCGGCTGAACTTCGGCGCCGATGTAGACGATGCCGGCTTCGTCGAGGTTCTTCAGCGCTTCTTCCGAAACGTTCGGAATATCGCGG
Source organism: Rhizobium sp. CBN3 (assembly GCF_030518245.1). Classification (NCBI taxonomy): domain Bacteria; kingdom Pseudomonadati; phylum Pseudomonadota; class Alphaproteobacteria; order Hyphomicrobiales; family Rhizobiaceae; genus Rhizobium; species Rhizobium sp. CBN3. Next base: position 96,566 of record NZ_JAULSE010000014.1, on the reverse strand, counting down.
GTGATTTCCTCCGGGCCGAGTTTGGTGTCGCGCGCCATCACTTCGAATTCCTCGATGTGGATGGAGGTGAACACGTCGTCGGCAACGATGCGCTCGGAGAGCAGGATCGAGTCTTCGTAGTTATAGCCGTTCCAGGGCATGAACGCGACGAGCGCGTTGCGGCCGAGCGCCAGGTCGCCGAGATCGGTCGACGGGCCGTCGGCGAGAATATCGCCGCGGTTGACGACGTCACCGACGGTGACCAGCGGACGCTGGTTGACGCAGGTGTTCTGGTTCGAACGTTGGAACTTCTGCAGGCGGTAGATATCGACGCCGGACTTGCCGGCTTCGAGGTCTTCCGTGGCGCGGATAACGATACGCGTCGCGTCGACCTGGTCGACGACGCCGCCGCGGCGGGCGCCGATGGCGGCACCGGAGTCACGCGCGACGACCGGCTCCATTCCGGTGCCGACGAACGGAGCTTCGGCACGCAGCAGCGGCACGGCCTGACGCTGCATGTTCGAGCCCATGAGGGCGCGGTTGGCGTCGTCGTTTTCCAGGAACGGGATGAGTGCCGCTGCGACCGAAACGACCTGCTTCGGCGAAACGTCCATCAGGTTCATGCTGTCGCGGGGCGCGAGCATAACTTCACCCGCGTGGCGGCAGACGACGAATTCGTCGACGAAGGAACCGTCAACGTTCAACTCGGCGTTGGCCTGTGCGACGTAATACTTGGCCTCTTCCATGGCGGAGAGGTAGAGCACGTCGTTCGTCACCTTGCCGTCGACGATGCGCCGGTACGGGCTTTCGATGAAGCCGTATTTGTTGACGCGGGCAAAGGTCGCAAGCGAGTTGATCAGACCGATGTTCGGGCCTTCCGGCGTTTCGATCGGGCAGATACGGCCATAGTGGGTCGGATGCACGTCGCGAACTTCGAAGCCGGCACGCTCGCGGGTCAGACCGCCCGGACCAAGGGCCGAAAGACGGCGCTTGTGGGTGATTTCCGAGAGCGGGTTGACCTGGTCCATGAACTGCGAGAGCTGCGAGGAACCGAAGAATTCGCGGACGGCTGCGGCAGCCGGCTTGGCGTTGATCAGGTCCTGCGGCATGACCGTGTCGATTTCGATCGAGGACATGCGTTCCTTGATCGCACGCTCCATGCGGAGCAGGCCGAGACGGTACTGGTTCTCCATCAGCTCGCCGACCGAGCGGACGCGGCGGTTGCCGAGGTTGTCGATGTCGTCGATCTCACCCTTGCCGTCGCGCAACTCGACCAGCATCTTGACCACGGCCAGGATGTCGTCCTTGCGCAGGATGCGAACGGTGTCCTCGACGGAGAGGTCGAGGCGCATGTTCATCTTGACGCGGCCGACGGCGGAGAGGTCGTAACGCTCCGCATCGAAGAACAGCGAGTTGAACATGGCTTCGGCCGATTCCATCGTCGGCGGTTCACCCGGGCGCATGACGCGATAGATGTCGAACAGTGCGTCCTGACGGTTCTCGTTCTTGTCAGCGGAAAGCGTGTTGCGGATATAGGCGCCGACATTGATGTGGTCGATGCCGAGAACCGGGATCTCGTCGAAACCGTTCGACAGGATGATGCCGAGCGTCTTCTCGTCGATTTCGTCGCCGGCCTCGAGATAGATCTCACCCGTCGAGTAGTTGACGATGTCTTCGGCGAGGTAGTTGCCGTAAAGGTCGTCGTCGCCGGCCTTCAGCGCCTTCAGGCCCTTGTCGGAGAGCTGGCGCAGCAGGCGCGGCGTCAGCTTCTTGCCGGCTTCCACGACGACTTCGCCGGTATCGGCGTCGACCATCTCGGTGATCGCCTTGGCGCCCTTCAGGGTTTCCGGCTTGAAGGGAATGCGCCAGCCTTCGCCGTCGCGCTTGTAGAGCGACTTCGTGTAGAAGGTGTCGAGGATTTCCTCGCCGTCCATGCCGAGCGCCATCAGCAGCGACGTGACGGGGATCTTACGGCGGCGGTCGATACGAGCGTAGACGATGTCCTTGGCGTCGAATTCGATATCGAGCCAGGAGCCGCGATAGGGAATGACGCGGGCGGCGAAGAGCAGCTTGCCGGAAGAATGGCTCTTGCCCTTGTCATGGTCGAAGAAGACGCCCGGCGAACGGTGCATCTGCGAGACGATGACGCGCTCGGTGCCATTGACGATGAACGTGCCGTTGTTGGTCATGAGCGGCATGTCGCCCATGTACACGGACTGTTCCTTGATGTCCTTGATCGACTTTGCGCCGGTATCCTCGTCGATATCGAACACGATGAGACGGAGAGTGACCTTCAGCGGCGCGGCATAGGTCAGGTCGCGCTGGCGGCACTCGTCAACGTCGAACTTCGGCGGTTCGAATTCGTAAGACACGAACTCCAGCATCGAGGCGCCGGAGAAGTCGGTGATCGGGAAAACGGACTTGAAGACGGCCTGAAGGCCTTCGTCAGGGCGACCGCCCTTCGGCTCTTCAACCATCAGAAACTGGTCGTAGGACGCCTTCTGAACCTCGATGAGGTTCGGCATTTCTGCGACTTCGGGGATCTTACCAAAAAACTTGCGTACGCGCCTGCGACCATTGAACGAAAGGGTCTGAGCCATCGTCGCTCCTTCAAAAATTGCATCCGGGCCTGCAACGGACGGGAACCGATGGCCAGTCGATCCCGCCGATCAATGAGTAGTTCAACCTCGTCCCACCTCCCGAAACAGCCAGGCCGGATTGCCTTGGCGCTTCGGTTCGAGACCATGCTCTTGAAGAACCCATTACCCAAAAGCCGTTTTCACGCGGCTTTTGGGTAATTCGTTCAGGAAAACGGCAAATGGGAGGCAGTAAATGCCGCCTCCCACGTGCAGTTCAAGATTACTTGACGTCGGCCTTTGCGCCTGCGTCTTCAAGCTTCTTCTTGATGTCAGCGGCTTCAGCCTTGGAAACGGCTTCCTTGACAGCCTTCGGAGCGCCTTCGACGAGGTCCTTGGCTTCCTTGAGGCCGAGGCCGGTGATGGCGCGGACTTCCTTGATGACGTTGATCTTGTTGGCGCCGGCATCCGTGAGGATGACGTCGAACTCGGTCTTTTCTTCTTCAGCCGGAGCAGCAGCGCCTGCACCACCAGCAGCGGCAGCAACAGCTACCGGAGCAGCAGCGGAAACGCCCCACTTTTCTTCGAGAAGTTTCGACAGTTCTGCAGCTTCCAGAACGGTCAGCGAGGAGAGGTCGTCAACGATCTTTGCGAGATCAGCCATTTTACTAGTTCCTTTTGTTCGGTTCGAACCGGTTGATTATAAACAGCGAAAAACCGCCTTAAGCGGCTTCGTCCTTCTTGGCGTAGGCCGCAAACACGCGGGCAAGCTGGCTTGCCGGTGCTGCAACAACCCCAGCGATGCGGGTAGCCGGTGTCTGGATCATGCCCAGCAGCTTCGCACGCAGCTCATCGAGCGAAGGCAGGGTCGCAAGCGACTTGACTGCATCGGCGTTGAGCGTGGTTGTTCCCATGGCGCCACCCAGAACAACGATCTTGTCGTTGGTCTTGGCGAAATCCATGACGACCTTCGGAGCGGTGATCGGATCGGTGCTGTATGCAATCAGCGTCTGACCCTTGAAGAGATTGGTAATCCCTTCCGCTTCCGTACCCTGAAGGGCAATTTTGGCCAGGCGGTTCTTCGCGACTTTGACGGTACCGCCAGCTGCACGCATCTTCGAACGAAAATCGTTCATCTGCGCGACTGTAGCACCAGCATAGTGGGCCACGACGACTGAGCCCGAAGCCTTGAAGACTTCGTTCAGTTCCGTGACGAATTCGCGTTTTTCCGCTCTTTCCACTGCCTATCTCCAGTTGGCGGGACCGAAAACGGGCCCGCCGGGTTGCCTTTTGCCTCCTGGGATCATGCGAGATCCCAAGCGACGCTTGAGGATCCTGTCCCCCCGCGCTCCCGCGCCAATTAAGGCTAAAGAGGCACAAGGCATCCAAGGCTCGAACCGAGTTACGAGAAGTGAACTTCATGCAATTCGGGTCTTACCCGTCTCATGCAGGCGAAGTGATTAAGGGAAAACCACCTGCAATCTCGGACAGGATTCCGGATTTCTCCGGAATATTCCGGCCCCTTGCGAGGCCGGAAATTCAGTGACCGGGCCGAAGCCCAGCAATCGACTTATGCAGTCGGAGCTGCGGTGACCGAGCCGACTTCGATCTTGACGCCCGGGCCCATGGTCGAGGAAATCGCCACGCGCTTGACGTAGTTGCCCTTGGCGCCCGCCGGCTTCGCCTTGATGACGGCGTCGGCAAAGGCGCGGATATTTTCTTCCAGAGCCTTGGCGTCGAAAGAAGCCTTGCCGATACCGGCGTGAACGATGCCAGCCTTTTCGACGCGGAACTCGACGGCGCCGCCCTTGGACGCCTTGACGGCTCCGGCGACGTCCATGGTGACGGTGCCAACCTTCGGGTTCGGCATCATGCCGCGGGGCCCAAGAACCTTACCGAGACGGCCGACGAGCGGCATCATGTCGGGGGTGGCGATGCAGCGATCGAATTCGATCTTGCCGCCCTGGACAATTTCGACGAGATCTTCAGCGCCGACGATATCGGCACCGGCAGCCTTGGCTTCATCAGCCTTGGCGCCGCGCGCGAAAACGGCAACGCGGACCGTACGGCCGGTGCCGTTAGGCAGGTTGACGACGCCGCGAACCATCTGGTCCGCATGGCGCGGGTCAACGCCGAGGTTCATCGAGACTTCGATGGTTTCGTCGAACTTGGCGACAGCCCGTTCCTTAACCATCCCGATGGCCAGGGAGAGAGCGTAGAGCTTGGTGGGATCAACACCTTCGTTGATCTTCTGCGTGCGCTTACCAGCCATGATCTTAACCCACCACTTCCAGGCCCATGGCGCGGGCAGAGCCCTCGATCATCGCCATTGCACCTTCGATATCCGCTGCGTTCAGATCCTTCATCTTGGCTTCTGCGATCGACTTGATCTGAGCCTTGGTGAGGGAGCCGGCCTTGGCGCCCTTGCCGGGCGTCTTGGAACCGGACGTGATCTTCGCTTCCTTCTTCAGCCAGTAGCTGACCGGCGGCTGCTTCATCGCGAAGGTGAAGGACTTGTCCTGATAATAGGTGATGACGACCGGAATCGGCATACCCTTTTCCATTTCCTGCGTGGCGGCGTTGAACGCCTTGCAGAATTCCATGATGTTAATGCCACGCTGGCCAAGCGCCGGGCCGATCGGCGGGGACGGGTTCGCCGATCCTGCCTTGACCTGAAGCTTGAGCTGGCCTGCAACTTTCTTAGCCATATCTCTCTGCCTTTCATGAACGGCCGGTCGCCCGGCCCGTGATGCCGGATTTCTCCGGCGGCTGCGGTTGCGTGGTGCGGATCATTAAGGTCCGGCTAAGACCCCTCACCTTCCACGCGGATGCGGATAAAGTCCGCAAGAAGCGGGCCACAAGGACCAGCTTCCTATCTCTTGCGATCAGACCTTCTCGACCTGCGCATATTCCAGCTCGACCGGCGTAGCGCGGCCGAAGATCGACACTTCCACCTTCAGACGCGAACGCTCTTCGTCCACGTCCTGAACCGTGCCGTTGAACGAGGCGAAAGGACCGTCGGAAACGCGGACCTGCTCGCCAATCTCGAAGGTAACAGACGCCTTCGGCCGCTCGACGCCCTCCTGAACCTGGCCGAGAATGCGCTCGGCTTCATAATCCGGAATCGGAACGGGCTTATTGTCGGAGCCGAGGAAACCCGTCACCTTCGGCGTATTCTTGATCAGGTGGTAAGCCTCGTCCGTCAGATTGGCGCGGACCAGGACATAGCCCGGGAAGAACTTGCGCTCGCTGTCGACCTTGCGGCCGCGACGCACTTCCACAACCTTTTCGGTCGGCACAAGAATCTTCTCGAACAGGTGCTCAAGCCCCTTCTGGCGAGCCTTGTTCTCGATGTCTTCAGCCACCTTCTTTTCAAAATTCGAGTACGCGTGGACGATGTACCAACGTGCCGCCATTTTCATCTCCACCCGTATCAGTTGCCGGTATTGAGCACGAAGCTCAGGGCCCAGCCGATCAGCTGGTCAGCGGCAAAGAAAAACAGCGCGGCAAAAACCACCATCACCAGCACCATGACCGTCGAGATCATCGTCTCGCGGCGCGACGGCCATGTGACCTTGGACGTCTCGGAGCGAACCTGCTGCAGAAACGCAAACGGATTGGATTTGGATGCCATCGACTGCCCACGCAATTACGGCGCGTAAAGCTGAAACTATCAGCCCCACGCACCGCGTGTCTGTTGAACCCTAAATAAACACCGATTTCCGAATGCACAAGAGGGAAACCGAAGTTTAACGAAATTAGTTGCCACCGATCAATCCCCAGCCGGAACGCCGCGAGCAACGCCGCGCTGTCCGTATCAGGGAAGATGGCAGGGGCAGAGGGGCTCGAACCCCCGACCTGCGGTTTTGGAGACCGCCGCTCTACCAACTGAGCTATACCCCTTCATGCCTGTCCTTCAGCGCCCGGGCCAAGACCCGCAAATCGCTGCCGAAATGCATGGCGCTCCCTTTAAGACGGCGGCAGCGGATTGGCAAGCACGATTTTCGATTTTCAAAGCCTTCTGCTCATTTGCGAGCGTCCGCTTTTCGATCGCGTAACCGGAGAGCATTCAGACCTTCACATATTTCCGCCAGTCGTGTTCTTCCTTGAAGCCCAACACCTCGCGAATCTTGCGGTTGGAAAGCAGCCCCTCATATTCACCGATCTCGCGGGTGAAGGGCACATTCGGGAAGAATCGCTTCGCCAGCTCCATCGACGGCGTATTGGCCGAAACCGTGTCGTTAGCGGCGTTGAAGACCTCGTAGCCAAGCCCGTCCTTCTCGATGCAGAGATGGCAGATCTGCCCGAGGTCGCGAGCGTCGATATAGCTCCAAGTGATGCGCTTGCGCATCTCGGGATGGGCAAAATAGGTCGGGAACCTCTCATATTCATGAGGCTCGATAACGTTGCCGATGCGCAACGCATAGATGTCGAAACCCGACCGTTCGGCAAAGGCGCGCGCCGTCTTTTCGTTGACGACCTTGGAAAGGCCGTAGGAATCCATCGGATTGACGTCGTAATCTTCCTCCAGCGGGAACTGGTGGAAGTCGCGATGCCCTTCGGCGAAACAGACGCCGTAAGTCGTTTCGCTCGACGCGACGATGATCTTCCGAATGCCGAGCTTCACCGCCGCCTCGATGACATTGTAAGTGCCCATCACGTTGATGCGGAAGGTCTCGTTGTCCGGCTTGATCAGGATGCGCGGAATCGCGGCGAAATGCACGACCGCATCAAAGGGCTGAACGCCCCTGCCCGCGTCCAGATCGGGAAAATCGCGATGCATCGACAGCGCGTTGAAGACCTGGCCGCTATCGGTGATGTCGGCGATGAGATTGGTGACGCCGGGGCTATCCAGAGGCACGAGATCGAGGTTGTGAACCTCATACCCTGCATTGACGAGCCATGGCACGGCATGGCGACCTGCCTTGCCGGAACCGCCTGTGAACAGAATCCGCTTTTTCATGGAAAAGTCCTCCGCATCATAAAAACCGGAGGCATAGTTAGACGCTTCCGCGCGAAGAGCAAGCGAGCGTCTTGCGAGGGGTTTCACCCCGCCGCGCCAGGAGCACCCTATCCGGGAGTACCTGGCCATTATTGCCCTGTCACCGCAGCCCCGTGCGATGAACTGGAAAGCTCGTCACTTGACGACGCTTACCTCATTGATCTGCACTCCGGCCGATTGAACAACCTCTTGCGGAATCGCAGCGATGAAAAACATCGTGAAAACATACATCGCGAATATCGTCGCAACGAATGTGGCCTTTGGAATCATCCCGACTCTCCTCTTTACAATGAGGAGTCTGGACTAAAATGAGCCAATCACAACTGCTTTCTGAACGTGAGATGAACAAAATACTGTGACGGGCATTCTTAACGATATTTTTACAACACCTGTTAAACGGCTTAGATGCATCAAAAACGAAAAACCCCGCTGTTTCCAGCGGGGTTTTCCTGATTGTGGATAACCTGAAAGGTTACTCGACGATCGAAGCAACGATACCGGCGCCGACGGTGCGGCCGCCTTCGCGGATAGCGAAGCGCAGCTTTTCTTCCATCGCGATCGGAACGATCAGCTCGACGTCAACCGTGACGTTGTCGCCCGGCATGACCATTTCCGTGCCTTCCGGCAGCGTCACGATGCCGGTCACGTCCGTCGTGCGGAAGTAGAACTGCGGACGGTAGTTGGTGAAGAACGGCGTATGACGGCCGCCCTCTTCCTTCGTCAGGATGTAGGCTTCTGCCTTGAACTTCTTGTGCGGCTTGACCGAGCCCGGCTTGCACAGGATCTGACCACGCTCGACGCCGTCACGGTTCACACCGCGGATCAGCGCGCCGATGTTGTCGCCGGCCTGGCCCTGGTCGAGCAGCTTGCGGAACATTTCAACGCCGGTCACCGTCGTCTTCGAGGTCGGACGGATGCCGACGATCTCGACTTCTTCACCGACCTTGACGATGCCACGCTCGACGCGGCCGGTCACGACCGTACCACGGCCCGAGATCGAGAACACGTCTTCGATCGGCATCAGGAACGGCTGGTCAACCGGACGCTCAGGCGTCGGGATGTAGGCGTCGACCGCTGCCATCAGTTCGCGGATGGCGTCTTCGCCGATCTTCTTGTCGGAATCTTCAAGAGCAGCAAGCGCCGAACCCTTGACGACCGGAATGTCGTCGCCCGGGAAGTCGTAGGACGACAGAAGTTCGCGAACTTCGAGCTCAACCAGCTCGAGAAGCTCGGCGTCGTCAACCTGGTCGACCTTGTTCAGGAACACAACGATCGCCGGAACGCCGACCTGGCGGGCGAGCAGGATGTGTTCGCGCGTCTGCGGCATCGGGCCGTCAGCAGCCGAGCAAACCAGGATCGCGCCGTCCATCTGCGCCGCACCGGTGATCATGTTCTTGACGTAGTCGGCGTGGCCGGGGCAGTCGACGTGCGCGTAGTGGCGGTTCGGCGTCTCATACTCGACGTGCGCCGTCGAGATCGTGATGCCGCGCGCCTTCTCTTCCGGAGCCGCGTCGATCTGATCGTACGCCTTGAACTCACCGAAGTACTTCGTGATCGCTGCCGTCAGAGACGTCTTGCCGTGGTCAACGTGGCCGATCGTGCCAATGTTGACGTGCGGCTTGTTGCGCTCAAACTTACTCTTTGCCATTTGAATGCTTCCTGTGAACGAAATGGTGGCCCCGGCGAACCGGTTTAGTGCCGCCGTTTAAGGCTTTCGGCGAAATTGCGCAAGACTTAATTGCAGACGCTAATCTTGGCGTGACAGCGCATATGGGAGACAATTCGCCGCCTGCAAGGCGATTCGCCGCGGCCCCTCCAAAAATCGCTGGAATCTCAGAGAAAATCGCACGGATCGCCAAGGATAACCGCGGCCGCCGGTATTGACATCCCTCGCCTGCGGCAACAGCGGTCGGCGTCCCCGCCACGGCTGGAAACAGCGCACGCGACGATCGCGACTGCGATCGCATCAACCGGCTTTAAGGAAGACTGGAGCGGGTAGCGGGAATCGAACCCGCGTATTCAGCTTGGAAGGCTGCTGCTCTACCATTGAGCTATACCCGCGGGATGGTCAGATCCGATGACGAATGGTGGAGAGAGTTGGATTTGAACCAACGTAGGCTGAGCCAACGGATTTACAGTCCGTCCCCTTTAACCACTCGGGCATCTCTCCAGTTTTTCGTCCGGATCTTGAAGACCAAGTTCGTCAGACTTCGAAGCGTTGCCGCCCGTCGTCTGCGCCGCGTATATGACCGGAGCATTTCCGTCTGTCAACACGATGACAATGGAAAAAACACGAAAAATTTCATTCGCCGCCGAAAGCCGGCACATGAAAGAAAGCCTATGCGGCAGCGAACGCCATGGCTATAAAGCCGCATGAGCAAAGACAATAAATCCGGCGGCAAGGCCGCGACAGACCCATCCGCCAAGGATACGCACTACGCCAATCTGAGGCGCGCGCACCGCGACGCCAAGCGCGAACGCGGCGAGATCCCGACACCCCAGCCACAGAAGCGCCGGCGTGGGGCTGAGGACTGGAAGCCGCCGGCGCTCGCGCCCGACCAGGTATATCTCTACGGCCTGCATACGGTGCGCGCCGCCCTCGACAATCCGGAGCGCAAGAAGATCAAGCTGTTTACGACGCAGAATGCGCTCACGCGTCTGGAAATCGACGTCGAGACGCTCGGCATTCCCTTCGAAATCGTCTCGCCGCACGAGATCGACAAGGTGCTCGGTCCCGAGGCGATCCATCAGGGCGTCATGCTGGAAACGCGGCCGCTACCGGTGCGCCGGCTCGAAGCGCTGAAGGACAGCCCTCTCCTGCTCGTGCTCGACCAGGTCACCGATCCGCACAATGTCGGCGCGATCATGCGCTCGGCCGTCGCCTTCAATGCCGGCGCCGTTATCACCACCCAGAGACATAGCCCGACCGAGTCAGGTGTGCTCGCCAAATCCGCCTCCGGCGCGCTGGAACTGATACCTTATATACAGATCACCAACCTCGCCGACGCGCTCGGCGAATTGCACAAGCTCGGCTTCTCCACCATCGGCCTCGATTCGGAAGGGCCGGCGCCGCTCGAAGGCACCTTCTCAGGTGACAAGGTGGCGCTGGTGCTCGGCTCGGAGGGCAAGGGGCTCAGGCAGAAGACGCGCGAAACCGTCAACGCGCTTGCCCGCCTCGACATGCCCGGCGCGATCAAATCGCTGAACGTCTCGAATGCAGCGGCAATCGCGCTCTACGCGGCGCGGCTCTATCTGAAGCCATAAGCGGGCAACAGGCGACCAGCTCAATTCAAACGACCGCAGTCATCACGCCAAGGGGGAAGTGTCATGATCCGTTTCGTCGTCCGGCTCGCGGCTGCGGCAGCAGCCCTCCTTGCCTGTGGCCTGGCCCGGGGACAGGAGATCGATGCCGATATTCTCAAAGCGCAGGCCGGGACTTATCTCTTTGCCCCGCAAGACGGCCGCGCGGGATGCCGGATGACGCTTGAAACCGGTACAGCGATCGGCGGCTATTCGCTTTCCGGCCAGGAGTCCTGCACTAAGCCGCTGCCGGCGCTTGCCGAGTCCTATGCCTGGAATTTCGACGGCAATGGCGGTCTCATTCTGATCGATGCGATGCGCAAGGTCATCGCCCGTTTCGTCGAGAACGAGGGTTCGCCGATGAAGACGGAAGACGAAATACCGCTCCTGCTGATCTCGGCACCCGAAAGTGTCGATCGCCTGCCGACCTTCAGGAGCCTTGCCGGGACATGGACGATGCAAAGACCGGGCGGCGAAAATCTCTGCAGCGTGACACTCGACGGCACCGTCGATACGGACGGCCATGCACCCTTATCGCTTTCCCGAGACTGCGCCGCCAATGTCGCCGGGCTCAAGCTCGCCGTCTGGAATATCGAAGGTTTCGGGCTGACGCTGATGAGCCATGATGGCTCGTCGCTCAGCTTCGACATGCGCCCCGACGGCAATTTCGATAAGTCCAGCGAAGAAGGCGGCAAGCCGCTTTCGCTCGTGCGCCACTGATCGCGGCGCAGGGCTCGATCCGGAGAAATCCACTTTTTGCCTTGGAATGACCTTCTGGAGCATTATGATCTGGCGGCGACCGATCCGTAACGACCGGTCACAAGCAAGAAGGAGCGATTCCCATCATGGCCATTCGACCGCTGATTTTCGGTATCCTCTTCATCGCGGTCTTTGTGGGAATCATCCTCAGCATCATCTGGGTGGACACGTCGCATCCCGTCCACCAGCCCGACCCCCTGTCGCCGACGGCGCCCGGCCCCGCGACGCCGGGGCCGGTGCAATAGGTCGAGAGAAACGCGGACGGCGATTGCGCGTTAATCCCCAACCGAACGACTATCCTCAGCTGCGATAGAACCGCGGCATGTCGCGATCAAATTGGCGCCACTCGCGACGCTCTTCCCAGCGCCACGGCCGCCAATGGCGGCGTTCATAGCGCCATTCGGACCGGCGCCAATCGCGGCCATCCCGCCAATCACGATCACTCCGCCAGTCACGGTCGTCACGCCAGTCACGATCGTCACGCCAGCGGTCGCGTCGCCAGCTGTCATGAATCTCGACGACGTCGCTTCGCACGGATAGCGGCGGCCGGTCGACAGACATGGCGGCGGCGGGCGCAACGGCAGCAAAGGCCGCACCGAGAGAAATGGCTGCGGTCAGGAAAATATGCGCGAACTTCATGGCTGCTTCCTCATTGACGATGAGGAGACACTGCGCCACCACGGCTGAATTGCTGCTGAAGCAGTCCTTCAGATAGGGTTCATCAAGGAAAAGCGCCGGAGCATTATCGGAACCAGTCCGCCTTGTTCCCAACGGAACTACGGCGCGACGGCCTTTGCTTGGCCGCGCTCTTCGGCTCGCCGAGCGAGCCTACAGAGCGCAGGCTGGTGCCCCCGGCAGGGTTCGAACCCGCGACCCCCTGATTACAAATCAGGTGCTCTACCAACTGAGCTACAAGGGCAATAGCTGCCCAACTAACAGATTCTGCGATCCTGTAAAGAAAAATCCGTGCCGGCGCGGACAAGTCGGCGTGTATCCAAAACGCCTTGTCGTGCAAAACGGCCTTGTAGCAACTGCCATTTATCCTTTAGCTAGAGCAGCTTCACAAAGGGCATTGCATGGGCCGTTCATTCCAGACGCTTTCCTTTATCGCCTCGCCGACGATGGAGGCGCTCGCAGCGCGCGAAGAGCTGATTCGCATCTATGGCGACGTGCCGCAGGACAAGGCTGATGTCATCGTCGCGCTGGGTGGCGATGGCTTCATGCTGCAGACGCTGCACAGCACCATGAACTCGGGCAAGCTGGTCTACGGCATGAATCGCGGCTCGGTCGGCTTTCTGATGAATGATTACAGCACGGAACGGCTTCAAGAGCGTATCTGCGTCGCCGTCGAAAACGCCTTCCGTCCGTTGAAGATGACGACGGCCAATGCCGACGGTACCAATTCGACAGCGCTCGCCATCAACGAAGTCTATCTTTTCCGCCAGTCTTATCAGGCCGCCAACCTGAGGGTCGTGGTCGACGGGCGCGTGCGTCTGGAGGAGCTGATCTGCGACGGGCTGATGGTGGCCACCCCAGCCGGATCGACGGCCTATAATCTTTCCGCCCATGGCCCCATCCTGCCGCTCGAGGCGCCGCTGCTCGCCATGACGCCGGTCAGCGCTTTCAGACCGCGGCGCTGGAGGGGCGCCCTGCTTCCGAACAAGGTGACTGTCGATATCGACGTGCTCGAGCCGGTGAAGCGGCCGGTGAATGCGGTGGCAGACAATACGGAAGTCAAATCGGTGCTGCATGTCCGCATCGCCCAGTCGGAGCATATGACGGCGCGTATCCTCTCCGATCCGGACCGCTCCTGGTCCGACCGCATTCTCGCCGAGCAGTTCAAGGATTGAGATGATGGCAATGCGCCTGACATTGATGGCCACGATTTTCCTCGTCGGATGCTCGGCCGCGATCGCCGCTCCCACGCAGGACGTCATCCTGCCGGCTTCTGTCATTTTTGCGACCAGCACCGGCTACTGGGAGGACGACGGCAACGCGCCTGATGTCGAGCGGGCGCCCACCAAGGCCGAAAGCGTTTCCGACACCCAGGAAAAGCGCCATGGTTACTATAAGCTCTTTGCCGTGCGTCAGCCGGACAGGACGTCGAAAGTCTATCTTCAGCAGATTGCCCAGACCGAGACCGGTCCGATGATTGCCTCAACCATCGAGCTGCAGGAGATCAGCGACCTGAAGCCTTACGTGACCGATATCCGTCCGGAAAACTCGAGCGGCATCATCAAGCAACCCGGCCTCTTCGCCACGATCTATCTGAAGACTGATCCGGCGGCCGAGCCGGACGGCTGGACCGTGCTGATCGACGAACTGGGCGACATCACCATCGAGAAAGCGACCAATTGAGCAGCGAGACCCTGTTCGCGCAGGCGACGCAGATGAAACTCGGCTTTCGCGAGGGCGTCCTCTATGACGACCGGAGACCGGATTGGGATGCAGCCGGCCCAAGGCCAGTCCGCTGGTCGCTATGGTATCCGGCTGCCGATAACGCGCTGGAATTCGAAATCCAGGAGAGAAGCTGGTTTCGGAAGGCGGCGGTCGCTCGCGATGCACCGATTCGGCCTTCAGACAGGCCTTATCCCCTCGTCCTGCTGTCACACGGCACCGGCGGTTCTGCGGCCGGACTGGAATGGCTGGCGCGACGCCTGGTCAATCGCGGATTTGCAGCGCTCGGCGTCGACCATCACGGCAATACCGGCAGTGAGGATTATCGCGCTGAAGGTTTTGCCTCTCTCTGGGAACGGGCGCCGGATCTGAGCTTGATGCTCGACCGCCGACACGACTGGCTTGGCGATCTTGCCGGTCGGATCGATCCGGACCGTGTATTCGCGGCCGGGTTCTCGGCCGGAGCCTATAGCGTCATGCTGCTTCTCGGCGCAGTCACCCAGTTCTCGCAGTTCGAACCGTCAAGGCTGAAGCCGGGTGGTCCACGCGGCCCAAGGGAATTTCCCGACCTTGCCGATCATATCCCGTCATTGCTCCGCACCAGCGAGGTGTTTCGCGAGTCTTGGTCCCGCATGTCGCAATGCTACCGGGACGACCGGATCACGGCGGCGCTCCTGTGCGCACCAGGTCGTTCCATTCTCGGTTTCAGCGAAGAAAGCCTGAAAACTGTCGAGGCACCCGCTCTTATCCTTGTCGGCGATGCCGACAAGGCGGCGCCAGCCGAGGAATGTTCTTCCTGGCTGCATGAGCGGCTGACCGGCAGCGCCCTGAAAATCTTCGGCGGCGGCCTCGGGCATTATATCTTTGTGCCGGAGGGCACGGGGCTCGGCCTTGCCTTTGCCGCCGAGCTCTTCACCGATCCGCCGGGCATCGAACGCGGGGCGGTTCATGACGAGATTGCCGCTCTATCGGCAGCGCTGTTTCATGACGGCGACGCCAGCGCGATAGGCTGAACAAAGAAAGCCCCGTCTCCAGGGCTTTCTGATTTCCACGATGCTGACTGTCAGTCGACATCCTCGACGACCGCATCGGCGGCGCCGCTGATGCGGTGCGCAAGGGCCGCTTCCATGAATTCGTTCAGATCGCCGTCGAGCACATCGTCTGGAGCGGTGCTGGCAACGCCGGTGCGCAGGTCCTTGACCAGCTGGTAGGGTTGCAGCACGTAGGAGCGGATCTGGTGACCCCAGCCGATATCCGTCTTGGAAGCGGCTTCGGCGCTCGCGGCCTCCTCGCGCTTCTTCAACTCTGCTTCGTACATACGGGCACGCAGCATTTCCCAGGCCTTGGCGCGGTTCTTGTGCTGCGAACGTTCCTGCTGACAGGCCACCACGATCCCGGTCGGGATATGGGTGATGCGCACGGCCGAGTCCGTCGTGTTGACGTGCTGGCCGCCGGCGCCCGACGAACGATAGGTGTCGATGCGGCAATCGCTTTCGTTGATGTCGATATTGATCGAATCGTCGACGACCGGATAGACCCAGATCGACGAGAAGGACGTATGGCGGCGCGCATTGCTGTCGTAGGGGGAAATGCGCACCAGACGATGCACGCCCGATTCCGTCTTCAGCCAGCCATAGGCATTATGGCCCTTGACGAGCAGGGTCGCGGACTTGATGCCCGCCTCTTCGCCGTCATGGACTTCGAGAAGCTCGACCTTGAAGCGCTGGCGTTCCGCCCAGCGGGTGTACATGCGCAACAGCATGTTCGCCCAGTCCTGGCTCTCGGTGCCGCCGGCGCCGGAATGGACTTCGAGATAGGTGTCGTTGCTGTCGGCCTCGCCGGAGAGCATCGCCTCCACCTGCCGGCGCGCGGCCTCGGCCTTCAGTGCCTTCAAGGCATCCTCGGCTTCCTTGACGACACCTTCGTCGCCTTCTTCCTCGCCAAGCTCGACCAGCTCGACATTGTCTTTCAGCTGCTGTTCCAGCTGCCGGACGCCGCTAACGCCGTCATCGAGCTGCTGGCGCTCGCGCATCAGCTTCTGAGCTTCGGCAGCGTCATTCCAGAGGTTCGGATCCTCTGCCTTGTTGTTCAACCAGTCCAGTCGTCTTATCGCCTGGTCCCAGTCAAAGATGCCTCCTCAGCAGGGTGATAGCCTGCTTGGTTTCATCGACTACGTTTTCGATTTCGGCTCGCATTTCCCTGCTTCTCTGTAACGGTCTTCTTCAAGTGCTGGTGACATAGAGACGCCCGCCGCGGATGTAAAGAGCCGGGGCGGGCTTCCAAAATTGGATGAGGCTCAGAAGAGGCCTGGCGTGCCGGTCTGAACAGCCTGGTTGGCCTGCGGCGAGGTTTTCAGGATCTCCTCCGGCGCCATGGTGCTGTCCATGCCGATGACGGAGAAGCTGTCGGCGGGTCCGGTACCGGGCTTGAAGGCTTCGACGATCGTGTTCGGATCGCCGTCGGCGGCGGCCATGCCGGTCTTGCGGTCGATCGGGATCAGGTTCATGCCCTGCGGAATGACGAACTTCGATTCCGGCATGTCCTTAACGGCGGCCTGCATGAATTCGTTGAAAATCGGGGCGGAGAGACCGCCGCCGGTACCGCCGCGGCCAAGCGGGGCCGGAGTATCGAAGCCCATATAAAGGCCGGCGACGAGATCCGGGGTGAAACCGACGAACCAGGCATCCTTTTCGTCATTGGTGGTGCCGGTCTTTCCGGCGACGTCGCGGCCCCCGAGATCGATCTTGCCGGCGGCGGTGCCGCGCTGGATGACGCCCTGCATCATCGAGGTGATCTGGTAGGCGGTCATCGGGTCGAGGACGGTTTCGCGGTTGTCGACGACATTGGGCTCTTCCTGGTTCTGCCAGTCGCCGGCATTGCAGCCCTCGCAGAGGCGCTCCTCATGCTTGAAGATCGTCTTGCCGTAGCGGTCCTGGATACGGTCGATCAGCGTCGGCTTGATCTGCTTGCCGCCATTGGCAATGACCGAATAGGCCGAGACCATGCGCAGCACTGTCGTGTCGCCGGCGCCGAGCGACATCGAGAGAACCGGCAGCATGTGATCGTAGATACCGAAGCGTTCGGCATATTCGGCAACGATATTCATGCCGAGATCGTTGGCGAGGCGCACCGTCATCAGGTTGCGCGAATGCTCAATGCCCGAGCGTAGCGTCGACGGGCCACCGAATTCGCCGCCGTAGTTTTCCGGCTTCCAGACCTGGCCGCCCGAGACGATCTCGATCGGCGCATCCATGATGACGGAGGCCGGCGTATAGCCATTGTCCATCGCCGCTGCGTAGACGAAGGGCTTGAAGGAGGAGCCCGGCTGGCGCATCGCCTGAGTGGCGCGATTGAATTCGGACTGGCCATAGGAGAAGCCGCCGACCATCGCGAGCACGCGGCCGGTCTTCGGATCCATGGCGACGAGGCCGCCCTGTACCTTCGGCGGCTGACGCAGGCGATAGGAGGTCGACGCGTCGTCACCGAGCTTCTCGATATAGATGACATCGCCCGGGCTCAGGACACCGGCCGGCGATTTCGCCGTCTTGCGCGAGCCATCCGCCGAACGATAGGCCCATTGCATGTTCTTGGCGTCGATGGTGCCGCGCAGACGGTCCGCCGCAACCTTGCCGCTCCCGTCCTTGGCCGGCTGCAGGCCTATGTCGACGTTGTCGTCGGAGACGGCGAGCACGACGGCGAGCCGCCATTCCGGAACGTCGGATAGCGCGGGAATATCGGCAAGCGCCTTGCCCCAGTCGCCGCTTGGGTCGATCTGCTTGATGGCCCCGCGAAAACCACGGCGCTCGTCATAGGTCACCAGGCCATCCTGCAGCGCCTTGCGGGCGGCGAGCTGCATCTGCGGATCGAGCGATGTGCGCACGGAAAGGCCACCCTCATAGAGGACCTTCTCGCCATATTGGTCGATTAGCTGGCGGCGTACGGCTTCGGCGAAGTAATCGGACGCGAAGAGCGACGGACCATTGCTGCGGGCGGTAACGCCGAGCGGCTGCTTCTTGGCTTCCGCGCCGTCGCTCTGGCTGACATAGCCGTTCTCGACCATGCGATCGATAACCCAGTTGCGACGCTCGAGCGCCGCCTCAGGATGGCGGAAAGGATGATAATTGGCCGGCCCCTTCGGCAGCGATGCCAGATAGGCGGCCTCCGCGACGGTCAGTTCGGTGACCGACTTATTGAAATAGGTCAGTGCTGCGCCGGCGATGCCATAGGAATTCATCCCGAAGAAAATCTCGTTCAGGTAGAGTTCGAGAATCTTGTCCTTGCTGTAGGCCTGCTCGATACGGAAAGAGAGGATTGCTTCCTTGATCTTGCGGTCGATCGTCTGGTCCGAGCTCAAAAGGAAGTTCTTAGCCACCTGCTGGGTGATCGTGGAAGCGCCGACGGGACGGCGGCCGGAACCGAAATTTTGCAGGTTGACGAGAATTGCGCGGCCGAGACCGGTAAGGTCGACGCCCGGATGGTTGTAGAAATTCTTGTCCTCGGCTGATAGGAAAGCGGCCTTGACACGGTCGGGAATGGCCTGGATCGGCAGGAAGAGACGCTTTTCCTTGGCATATTCGGCCATCAGAGCGCCGTTGCCGGCATGGACGCGGGTCGTCACCGGCGGCGCGTAGCTGTTCAGAACGGCATAGTCCGGAAGATCCCTGGCGACATTGGCGAGATAGATGGCGATACCCGCCGCCGCGACCAGAAACAGGACGCAGGCCATTCCGAAGAAATATCCAAGAAGTCTAAGCATATTTTCAGCTACCGGTCTCTTCGATCTGCAATCGGCGCAGACGCAACGATTGCACAGATCGAGACAATTTGCACGTTGCGCGCGGCTTACTCCATGAGCGCTACCGCCACAAGCCGATTCCGCGCCTCAAGCTAGGAAACATAAGCCGGAGTAACGGCGCGAATGTGAGCAAAATAGGGCTCTGCCCGCCGCAATCACCGCCGCGGCAGCGTTTCATCAGGACTGTCACATCCAAGCAACGCCCATCCCCGCCGACAACCTAAGCAAGCCGCTCAGAACGTGATTCAGCGGATACGTCCAAGTCTCTGTTTTCATTGATGTCGCCTGGCGAACTCGTTAGAATTTTGGGGCGGCGTTTCATCCGCCATTCGCCACGACGCCGGTGCGGTATCGCTTTACCGCCTCGGTCAGGAGATCGGCGATCCTGATGCGCCAGGTTTCGTCGAGCAGCCGTTTTTCGTCTTCGGCATTCGACAGGAACCCGAGCTCGAGCAGGATCGACGGCACGTCAGGCGCCTGCAGCACGCGGAAGCCGGCGTGGCGGTGGGGATTGTTGATGGTGCCGACCTGGTC
Source organism: Rhizobium sp. CBN3 (assembly GCF_030518245.1). Classification (NCBI taxonomy): domain Bacteria; kingdom Pseudomonadati; phylum Pseudomonadota; class Alphaproteobacteria; order Hyphomicrobiales; family Rhizobiaceae; genus Rhizobium; species Rhizobium sp. CBN3. The sequence continues at coordinate 77,224 of NZ_JAULSE010000014.1, read as the reverse complement.
CTTGAAGGAATTCAGCACGCTCTCGGCCAGCGAGATCGAGAAGGCCTGCGTCTCGCGCCGCGTCAGATCGAGCAGGATGTCGGCGACCTCGGGGGGCTCGGCGACTACCTCCTTGCCGGCGATCTGGTCGGAAAGGTTTTCGCGCTCGGCAAGATCGGCTGCGAGCTTGTCGGAGGCCTTGTCCGAAATCGTATAGACCGTCGCGCCGCGGATATCCTTCTGTTTCAGCGTATCGGCATGCAGTGAAATGAACAGGCCGGCATGGTTCTGGCGGGCGATCAGCACGCGCTGGGAAAGCGACAGGAACTCGTCGTCGCTGCGCGTCAGGAACGCCTTGATGCCAGGCTCCTTGTTCAGCCGGTCGGCCAGAGCCCTGGCGAAGGCAAGCGTCACCTGCTTTTCCTCGGTCTTCGTGTCGACGCCGATTGCGCCGGTATCGATGCCGCCATGGCCGGCGTCGACGGCAATGACGAAATCGCCGGGGGTGGCTTTCTCTGGCGCCGGAATGGCGCTCGTCGTCTGGGCCGCCTCGGTCCGATCATCCCAGGATTGTGTTTTCACCAGTTCGGCAAAGGCCTGCTTATCGATCATTTCGGCGTCGAGCACCAGGCGATGGCCCCTGCCCGCCTCGTCGGCCTGCACCTTGGCGAGCGAGAGCTTCACCGGCCTTGCCGCTGTCAGCACGATGCGGGCGCTCTCCTCATCCATCTTGCCGTAGCGGATATCCTTGAAGAGGCCGCGAGCGGCCAAATCCTTCGCCGGAAAACCGAAGGCGGTGGCCGGCAGATCGACGACGATCCGCTCCGGATTAGCGATATAATGGACGGAGAAACGCGGTTCGCGATCGAAATCGATGACGATCCGCGTCCTGGCGTCATCGCCGATGATGCGCGCCCCATAAGCGAGCAGCGGATCCTTCGTATCGGCCGAACCCGCGAGGCCAGGCAGGAGGCAAGCTGCAATGAGCACCGCCGTCTGAACCCGCCTTGCGAATGTCGATCGCCGCGTTGCGGACTGCGCCGCGATCCGAGCCCTCTTAAACAATAAACCGCCACACCCTATTTATAACCGCGATGGACCTGATTGGCCGGAACGGACGCCCGAGAGCGAAACGCCTTGCGACCTGCCGAATCGCGGTCACCTGCCCCCAGTTTCTATGCGATTCGAAATCCATCAATATTATGGCACATTTGGCTTTTCCCTTGCTATTGTGACAGAGAAAACATACAACGCATTTTAGGGTAGAAGTGTTGACGGGATAGAGTCGCCGCAAAGGCTGCCAGCCAGATCTGGACCTGGCGCCACATCGGTCATCGTCCGCCGTCTCATGCGCTTCAACCCGGGAACTGGATCCTGATTTTCCGGCTTCTGTCGGAACTTCATTGGTGGATCAGCCACCACGCTCTCAGGGAGCAACCTCATCGGACCCGAACCGGGTCTTCGTATTTGTCGATCACGCTTGGTTGTTGATGGTTTCGCAGCAGGTTTTATCTGAAGTGTACAGGCCCCGGACCGAAACGGTTCCGGCTGCGGTCTGGCTGCTGCTCTTCCCTTCGCGTCAAGCGCGACTTTCATTATCCGGCGCGGCCACGGTGGACCGCATTCTTTCTGTTTCAACAGCAGTCGGGAATGCGCTCTCGCGGCCACGCCGAGGAGCACAGCTTACATGGCAGACAAAATGCTTATCGATGCGTCTCACGAGGAAGAGACGCGCGTCGTTGTCGTTCGCGGAAACCGCATAGAAGAATTTGACTTCGAGTCGCAGCACAAGAAGCAGATCCGCGGCAATATCTATCTTGCAAAGGTAACGAGGGTCGAACCCTCGCTGCAGGCCGCTTTCGTCGATTACGGCGGCAACCGGCACGGCTTCCTGGCCTTCGCCGAAATCCATCCTGATTATTACCAGATTCCGCTCGCCGACCGTCAGGCGCTGCTTCGGGCCGAGGCCGAAGAGCACCGTCGCGACGAAGACGTCGAGCACGTCGAAACCGCGCCGATGGTCGACCTTTCGACCCAGGACCAGCCGGATGTCGGCATCGTGCCGGCGGAGGCGCCGGAGCCGCTTGCCGCAGCCGACGAGGCAGCCACCGAAGAGGTTGCTGCAGCGCCGGAGGTCGTAGCTTCGCCCGAGGCCGCCGAAGAAGCCCCGGCCAAGAAGGCCAAACCACGCCGCAGCCGCAAGAAGGTCGCCGAAACAACCGCGACCGAGGATGCTGTTCCCACAGACGTCGAAGCGGAAGGCGCTTCGAGTGTCGATAACGACGATGATGCCCCTGCCGGCGGCACAATGGCCGCGATGGTGGAAACCGACGCCATCTCCGAGGAAATCGACACCAGCAAGCGTCGCCACGATGACGACGATGACGATGATGATCACGGCGAAGAGGAAGTCATCGAATCCGTTGGCGCCGAAGACGCAATGGAAGAAGTGCCGGACCGCGTGCAGCGCAAGCCGCGCAAGCAGTATCGCATCCAGGAAGTCATCAAGCGCCGCCAGATCCTGCTGGTTCAGGTCGCCAAGGAGGAGCGCGGCAACAAGGGTGCCGCTCTCACCACCTATCTCTCGCTTGCAGGCCGCTATTCGGTTCTGATGCCGAACACGGCGCGCGGCGGCGGCATTTCCCGCAAGATCACCAATCCGCAGGACCGCAAGCGCCTGAAGGAAATCGCCCGCATGCTCGAAGTGCCGCAAGGCATGGGCGTCATCCTGCGCACCGCCGGCGCCAACCGCACCAAGGTCGAGGTCAAGCGCGATTTCGAATATTTGATGCGCCTGTGGGAGAACGTCCGCACGCTGACGCTCGCCTCCACCGCCCCCTGCCTCGTCTATGAGGAAGGTTCGCTGATCAAGCGCTCGATCCGCGACCTCTACAATAAGGATATCGGCGAGATCATCGTTGCCGGCGAGGAAGGCTATCGTGAAGCGAAAGACTTCATGAAGATGCTGATGCCGAGCCATGCCAAGGTGGTTCAGCCCTATCGCGACATCCACCCGATCTTCTCGCGCTCCGGCATCGAGGCCCAGCTCGACCGCATGCTGCAGCCGCAGGTGACGCTGCGTTCCGGCGGCTACCTGATCATGAACCAGACGGAAGCGCTGGTTTCGATCGACGTCAACTCCGGCCGCTCGACGCGCGAACACTCGATCGAGGACACCGCGCTGCAGACGAATCTCGAAGCCGCGGAAGAAATCGCTCGCCAGCTTCGCCTGCGCGACCTCGCCGGCCTGATCGTCATCGACTTCATCGACATGGAAGAGAAGCGCAACAACCGCGCCGTCGAGAAGAAGCTGAAGGAATGCCTGAAGAACGACCGCGCCCGCATCCAGGTCGGCCGGATCTCGCATTTCGGCCTGCTCGAAATGTCGCGTCAGCGCATCCGCGCTTCGGTTCTCGAATCGACAACCCAGGTCTGCTCGCATTGCGGCGGCACCGGCCACGTCCGTTCACAGTCCTCCGTCGCCCTGCATGTGCTGCGTGGCATTGAGGAATATCTGCTCAAGAACACGACGCACAACATCACCGTGCGCACCACGCCTGACATCGCGCTCTACCTGCTCAACCACAAGCGCCAGACGATCGTCGATTACGAAGCGCGCTTTGGCGTAGCGATCATCATCGATGCCGACGGTTCGGTCGGCGCGCAGCACTTCGCGATCGACCGCGGCGAGCCCGTGGAAAACCCGGTCAAGATCGAAAGCCTCTTCAATTTCGCAGCCATCCCCGAGGATGAGGACGACGACATCGTCATCGAGGCTGACGAGGACGAAGACGAAGAACTCGAGGAAAAGGCTGCCGCGACCGAACGTCCCGCTGCGGCGCGTTCGGAAGGCGAAGGTGAAGGCAACCGCAAGCGCAAGCGCCGCCGCCGCCGTCGTGGCCGCAACGGCAATGCCGAGCAGCCGGCAGCCGCTGCAGGCGAAGCCGGCGACGAAGAGGAAGACGGCGACGACGAGGGCGCTGACGGCGACGAAACCGCCGCCGCTGCACCCGAGAGCCGCGCCGAAACCGAGGAATCGCAGCGCCGCAAGCGCCGTCGCCGCGGCAAGCGCGGCGGTCGCCGCAACCGGGAGGACGGCTCCGAGCTGACGGCGAATGAAGCCGGCGAAGACAGCGGCAGCGAGGATGAAGACGACGGCACTTCGGATGACGTCGCTCCCGGTGAAGCCGCAATTGTCGAGACGGTTGCCGAACAGGCCAGCGAGAGCCAAGCTGCAACGGCTGCCGTCGAGGACGTGGCTGTCGTCGCCGAAGAAGTAAAGCCTGCCCGTGGCCGCGGCCGCCGGAAGCCCGCCGCAGCGCCGGTCGAAGAACCGGTAGCGGAAGCGGCACCAGCCGTAGAAGCAGAGCCGGAGGTGGTCGAAGCCTCGGCCGATCTCGCAACGCCCGCGCAGGAAGAAGCAAAGCCGGTTCGCGCCAACCGCGAATCCAATATTTCTTCCTCAGAGCCGACGGTGAAATCCACCCGCACCGAAAATGGCGAAAGCGACGAAGGCAAGCCGAAGAAAGCCGGCTGGTGGCAGCGCCGTGGCTTCTTCTGAACGCTGATTTTCGGACGTAAATGATGAGATCCGGCTGCGGCGACGCGGCCGGATTTTTTATGGCGGCATTCAGCATCGATTTTCAAGGCAGTGCGAGTATGTGTATTGTTGAGATCACACACATGGGACGCGACCGTGCGAACGACTCCGGATATCGATAGGGGCTTGCTCGACGTGGCAATGGCCGCCACGGGATTGGCGACGAAAAAGGCTACGATCGAACAGGCCTTGCGAAGCCTCGTCGACAAGCACCGTTAGAAAAAAGCGATCGCAGATCTCGCAGGGATCGGCTGGGAAGGCGACCTCGACGAGATACGTCATTCCCCCGCTGACAATCAGGCCGCCGGCGGGTAGAGCAGATCGACGATGTAGCTGGCGTCGAAGCGGGAATCGAGCATGCCGTAAGTGGAGCGCCAGCCGCCGGCAAGGCGTGTCTCGATAAAGGCATCGGCGATGCGCCCCGCCCCGAGCCGATAGAGTTCCGCCGCGCCGGCGGCAAGTGCCAGCTGCTCGACGAGCAGGCGCGCCGCGCCCTCGTCCTGTTCGCAAAGCGCGATTGCTGCGCGTAATACGTCGATCGTCTTCTTGCCGGCAGGGCCGAGGTCGCGGGCAAGACCTGCGAAGACCGTCTCGAAGAGGTCCTTGCCACGGTTGAGCACGCGCAGCACATCCAGCGCCATCACGTTGCCGGAGCCTTCCCAGATGGCGTTGACGGGGGCCTCGCGGTAATGGCGGGCGATCGGGCGCTCCTCGATGTAACCGTTGCCGCCGATGCATTCCATCGCCTCATAGATCAGCGCGGGCGCGATCTTGCAGCACCAGTATTTGGCGACCGGCGTCATGACGCGGGCATAGGCCGCTTCTTCGGCATTGCCGCGCGCCTTGTCGAAAGCATCGGCAAGACGGAAGGACAGCGCGGTGGCGGCTGCGACATCGAGCGCCATGTCGGCGAGCACGCGCGTCATGATCGGCTGGTTGACGAGCATCCTGCCGAAGACGCTGCGGCCGCGCGTGTGATGCACGGCCTCGGCCAGCGAGGCGCGCATGATGCCTGAGGAGGCCAGCGCGCAATCGAGCCGCGTCAACGTCACCATGTCGAGGATGGTGCGGATGCCGGCATCCGGGCCGCCGAGCAGAAAACCGAAGGTGTCGGTGAACTCCACCTCTGAAGAGGCGTTGGAGCGGTTGCCGACCTTATCCTTCAGTCGCTGGAACTGCAGTCCGTTCGCCGACCCGTCCTCCAGCAGGCGCGGCACGAGGAAGCAGCCCATGCCCTCCTTCGTCTGCGCCAGCATGATGAAGGCATCGCTCATCGGAGCCGACATGAACCATTTGTGGCCGGAGAGCCGGTAGATGCCTTCGCTGACCTTTTCGGCAGCGCTGCGGTTGGCTCTGACATCGGTGCCGCCCTGCTTTTCGGTCATGCCCATGCCGATCGTCACCGCAGACTTCTGCATGGCGGGCCGGTTGGACGAATCATATTTGCGCGACAGGATCTTCGGCGCCCAGTCCTTCTGCACCGTAGGGGACGCCGACAGCGCGGCCACCGAAGCGCTCGTCATCGTCAGCGGGCAGAGATGGCCGGATTCCAGCTGCGCCGTCAGGTAAAACCGCGCGGCGCGGACTCTGTGGCCTGCGTCCTTCGCCTCGATATCGGCCTGTGGATCCCAAACGGAGGAATGCAGGCCGACCGACATGGAGCGGCGCATCAGCGCGTGCCAGGCGGGATGAAACTCGACGACATCGAGACGCTCGCCGCGCGGACCATGGGTGCGCAGCTGTGGCGCCCCCTGGTTTGCCATGCGCGCCAACTCCTGTGCCTCCGGCGAGGTGACGTAGCGGCCGATATTTTCCAGGTCTTCACGGATGCCGCGCGGCAAGGCCGCCGTCAGATCGACAATCAGCGGATCGGATCGATAGGCATTGATGCCGGACCACAGGCTCGGCTGGTTGAGTTCTGCGAGTTTGTCGTCAGTCCGGTTTGCGGAGGTCATTGTTCGCTTCTAGTGCAAGAACCCGGCAAGGAAAACCGGAAGTTATGATTCGCATTATTCTGCTCTATCGGAATTTGGGCGAAAATGCATGGGGACATAAGCCTTTGCCCACAGCGCGTGCTTGCCCCGGCGGGCGGCACTCATTATAGACCCGCAAGAGACAGCAAGAGGCAGGGTCATGGTCTTTTTCCCCCACCGCCACCTCATCGGCATCAAGGGCCTCACCGAGCAGGATATCACCTATCTTCTCGACAAGGCGGACGAAGCCGTCAAGATCAGCCGCCAGAGAGAAAAGAAGACGTCGACGCTGCGCGGACTGACACAGATCAACCTCTTCTTCGAGGCATCGACCCGCACACAGGCCTCCTTCGAGCTTGCCGGCAAGCGGCTTGGCGCCGACGTGATGAACATGTCGGTCGGCAATTCCTCGGTGAAAAAAGGCGAAACGCTGATCGATACGGCGATGACGCTGAATGCGATGCGTCCGGACGTGCTGGTGATCCGCCATTCAAGCGCCGGTGCGGCCGCGCTTCTCGCCCAGAAGGTCTCCTGCTCGGTCGTCAACGCCGGCGACGGGCAGCACGAACATCCGACCCAGGCGCTGCTCGACGCGCTGACGATCCGCCGCGCCAAGGGCAAGCTTTCGCGCATCATCGTGGCGATCTGCGGCGACGTGCTGCATTCGCGCGTGGCGCGCTCCAATATCCTGCTGCTGAACGCGATGGGCGCGCGTGTGCGCGTCGTCGCGCCCGCCACCCTCCTGCCCGCCGGCATCGCCGAGATGGGTGTCGAGGTGTTCCACTCGATGAAGGAAGGATTGAAGGACGCCGACGTCGTGATGATGCTGCGGCTGCAGCGCGAACGCATGTCCGGAGCCTTCGTGCCGTCGGTGCGCGAGTATTATCACTTCTACGGACTCGACGCCGAAACGCTGAAAGCGGCGAAGGATGATGCGCTGGTCATGCACCCCGGACCGATGAACCGCGGTGTCGAGATCGCCTCCGAGGTGGCCGATGGTCCGCAGAGCGTGATCGCCGAACAAGTGGAAATGGGGGTCGCCGTGCGCATGGCCGTCATGGAGACGCTGCTCGTCTCGCAGAACCAAGGTCCCCGAACCGACGGAATGATGGCATGAGCAACTCGATCGTCCTCAAGAATGTCCGCATCGTCGATCCCTCACGCAATCTCGACGAGATCGGAACGATCATCGCTAAAAGTGGCGTGATCCTTGCCGCTGGCAGCGAGGCACAGAACCAGGGCGCGCCGGAAGGCGCCGTCGTGCGCGACTGCACCGGCCTCGTGGCAACACCCGGTCTCGTCGATGCGCGCGTCCATATCGGCGAGCCCGGCGGCGAGCACCGCGAGACGATCGCCTCGGCGAGCCGGGCGGCGGCAGCCGGCGGCATCACCTCCATCATCATGATGCCGGACACCGACCCCGTCATCGACGACATCGCGCTGGTCGAATTCGTCAAGAAGACGGCGCGGGACACGGCCGCCGTCAACGTCTATCCGGCAGCCGCCCTCACCAAGGGTCTTGCAGGCGAGGAGATGACGGAGATCGGCCTGTTGATGCAGGCGGGCGCCGTCGCCTTCACCGATGCCCATTCCAGCGTCCACAACACGCAGGTGCTGCGCCGGATCATGACCTATGCGCGCGAATTCGGCGCCGTCATCTCCTGTGAGACCCGCGACAAATATCTCGGCGCCAATGGCGTCATGCATGAGGGACTTTTCGCCAGCTGGCTGGGGCTCTCCGGCATTCCGAAGGAAGCCGAGCTGATCCCACTCGAACGCGATCTTAGGGTGGCAGAGCTGACGCGCGGCCGTTATCACGCCGCGATGATCTCCGTGCCTGAATCGGTCGAGGCCATCGAACGCGCCCGCAGCCGCGGCGCCAAGGTGACCTCGGGCATCTCGATCAACAATCTGGCGCTGAACGAGAACGACATCGGCGAATACCGCACCTTCTTCAAGCTCTATCCGCCGTTGCGCCCGGAGGACGACCGGGTCGCCATGGCCGAGGCGCTTGCCAACGGTGCGATCGACATCATCGTCTCCTCGCACGACCCGCAGGACGTCGACACGAAGCGCCTGCCGTTCGGCGAGGCGGCCGATGGCGCGGTCGGATTGGAAACGATGCTGGCAGCGGCCCTCAGGCTTCACCATGGCGGTCAGGTCGGCCTGATGCGCCTGATCGACGCCATGTCCACCCGCCCGGCACAAATCTTCGGCCTTGAAGCCGGCACGCTGAAGCCGGGTGCTGCGGCCGATATCACGCTGATCGATCTCGATGAACCTTGGCTTGTCGCCAAAGACATGCTTCTCTCCCGCTCGAAGAACACGCCGTTCGAGGATGCGCGCTTCAGCGGGCGAGCGGTTGCGACTTACGTCTCGGGAAAGCTTGTCCACGCAGTTTAGAATCGACACTATCGCCGTTCATCCCAGAGGGGAAAAAGGCCGGACTTGAGGATAGCCACGGAGGGCTGAGGGGGCACATGTTATCCAATCTCATGTCATGGCAGATCACGCTGCCGATCGCACTTGCGGCCGCCGTCATCGGCTATCTCTTCGGCTCAATCCCTTTCGGCCTGATCCTCACCCGCGCGGCCGGCCTCGGCGATGTGCGCAGCATCGGCTCCGGCAATATCGGCGCGACCAATGTGCTCAGAACCGGAAACCGCAAGCTCGCCGCGGCAACCCTGCTGCTCGACGCCCTGAAGGCATCGGCGGCAGCCTGGATCGTCGGCTATTTCCTCGGTGAGGAGGCGGCGATCATTGCCGGCTTCTTCGCCTTCATCGGCCATCTCTTCCCCGTCTGGATCGGCTTTAAGGGCGGCAAGGGTGTCGCCACCTATATCGGCACACTGCTCGGCGTCGCGCCGATCATGGTGGTGCTCTTCGCCGCCGTCTGGCTGGCGGTCGCCGTCACCACCCGCTATTCCTCGCTGTCGGCCCTCGTCGCCATGCTCGTCATTCCGGTTGCCCTGTTGATTCTGGGCAATGAAAAGGTCGCGGCCGTCATGGCGATCATGACGATCATCTCCTACTGGAAGCACAAGGCGAATATTTCGCGCCTGATGGGCGGAACAGAAAGCAAGATCGGGGCGAAGGGATAATGGACGCGCCGAGCGCGGGATCAACAGGTACGGTGCTGAGCGAAAGGCAGAGGATTGCCTGGCTGCGCCTGATCCGTTCCGACAATGTCGGCCCTGCAACCTTTCGCGATCTCATCAATCATTTCGGTTCGGCCGAGGCCGCACTCGCGGCGCTGCCGGAGCTTTCGGCGCGTGGCGGCGCGACACGGGCCATCCGCATTGCCAGCGAGGCCGAGGCACACCGGGAACTGGAAGCGGCGCATCGTTTCGGCGCCCGCTTCGTCGGCATCGGCGAGCCGGACTATCCGCAGGCGCTGAAACAGATCGACGGCGCGCCGCCGCTTCTTGCCGTCAAGGGCGCGCTTGCTGCCGCCAAACGACCGGCCGTCGGCATCGTCGGCTCCCGCAACGCGTCGGCCGCAGGCACCAAATTCGCGGCGATGGTGGCGCGCGACTGCGGCCGGGCGGGTTACACCGTTGTCTCCGGCCTGGCGCGCGGCATCGACACGGCGGCGCATCGGGCAAGCCTCGGCACGGGCACAATCGCCGCCCTTGCCGGCGGTCTCGACAAGCCCTACCCGCCGGAGAATATCGGCCTCATCGAAGAGATAACCGGCGGCAACGGCCTGGCGGTGAGCGAAATGCCTTTCGGCTGGGAGCCCCGCGCCCGCGATTTCCCGCGCCGGAACCGGCTGATTGCCGGCATCGCGCTTGGCGTGGTGATCATCGAAGCGGCGATGCGTTCGGGCTCGCTGATCACGGCACGCCTCGCCGGCGAGTTCGGCCGCCTGGTGTTTGCCGTGCCCGGCTCGCCGCTCGATCCGCGCTGTCACGGCACCAACGGCCTGCTCAAGGACGGCGCCTCGATCGTTACCGAACCTGCCGATGTCATCGAAGCCCTGGCGCCGCTTGCGCAACTCGACCTCTTCCCCTTGTCGATGGCGGAGGAGCCGGCACGCGAGAGCCGGGCAATAACGATGCCACCCGGCGATTCGGACCGGATGCGCATCATCGGCGCGCTCGGGCCGACGCCTGTCGAGATCGACGATGTCATCCGCCACACCGGCCTTCCGGCATCCGCCGTCTATCTCATCCTTCTGGAACTCGATATATCAGGCAGGCTGCATCGGCATCAGGGCGGTCTCGTCTCGCTTTCCGATTGAAGCTTGCCCGGCACGAGGGAGCGGCTTTGCGAACTGCCGGAACGGTGCGTTGAAAAGTGCCATTTCGCGATTTTAAATTGTTTTATGCCGTGAATCTCGCCTCGATTGCAACGGGTGCAAGAGGTAAAATTGTTGCAAACCCCTTGACCGCAGCGATTTCCCTGTCCATGTCGGAGGGCCGGTATCCAATGTTGCGCTGCGTGTTGCGCTGGCTTCCACGCCGGCGCAGCTGTTTTTTTAGAGAATCATCATGAATGTTGTAGTGGTGGAATCGCCTGCCAAGGCCAAGACGATCAACAAGTATCTGGGTTCGGGATACAAAGTGCTCGCCTCCTTCGGCCATGTGCGCGATCTGCCTGCCAAGGACGGCTCCGTTCTTCCCGATCAGGATTTCGAAATGCTCTGGGAGGTCGACGGCGCTTCGGCCAAGCGGATGAAGGACATCGCCGACGCGGTGAAGTCCTCCGACGGACTGTTTCTCGCGACCGACCCTGATCGCGAAGGAGAAGCGATTTCCTGGCACGTCCTCGACATGCTGAACAAGAAGCGGGTGCTGAACGGCAAGTCCGTCAAGCGCGTCGTCTTCAACGCAATCACCAAAAAGGCCGTCCTCGATGCGATGGCCGATCCGCGCGATATCGACGTGCCGCTGGTCGACGCCTATCTCGCGCGCCGCGCGCTCGACTATCTCGTCGGCTTCAATCTTTCGCCGGTGCTGTGGCGCAAGCTGCCGGGCGCGCGTTCGGCCGGCCGCGTCCAGTCGGTCGCGCTTCGTCTGGTCTGCGATCGCGAATCCGAAATCGAGCGCTTCATTTCGGAAGAGTACTGGAATATCTCGGCGTTGCTGAAGACGCCGCGCGGCGACGAGTTCGAGGCAAGGCTGGTTTCGGCGCACGGCAAGCGGCTGCAGCCGCGGGCGATCGGCAACGGCGAGGATGCGGGCCGGCTGAAGGCATTGCTCGAAGGCGCCAGCTATATCGTCGATACGGTCGAGGCAAAACCGGTCAAGCGCAATCCGGGACCGCCGTTCACCACCTCGACGCTGCAGCAGGCCGCCTCCTCCAATCTCGGCTTCTCCGCCTCCCGCACGATGCAGATCGCCCAGAAGCTCTATGAGGGCGTCGATATCGGCGGCGAGACCGTCGGTCTCATCACCTATATGCGAACCGACGGCGTGCAGATGGCGCCGGAGGCAATCGACGCAGCGCGGCGTGCCATCCTCGACCAGTTCGGCGAACGCTACCTGCCTGAGAAGGCCCGCTTCTACTCAACCAAGGCGAAGAACGCCCAGGAGGCGCACGAGGCGATCCGCCCGACCGATTTCTACCGCTCTCCTGACCGCGTGCGCAAATTCCTCGACGCCGACCAGATCCGGCTCTACGAGCTGATCTGGAAGCGTGGCATCGCCAGCCAGATGGCGTCGGCCGAGATCGAGCGCACGACAGCTGAAATCACCGCCGACAATAAGGGCGAGAAGGCCGGCCTGCGCGCCGTCGGTTCGGTCATCCGCTTCGACGGCTTCATCGCCGCCTATACCGACCAGAAGGAGGACGGCGAGCAGAGCGACGACGGCGACGAGGATGGTCGCCTGCCGGAGATCAATGCGCGCGAGACGCTCGCCAAGCAGAAGATCAATTCGACCCAGCATTTCACCGAGCCGCCGCCGCGCTATTCGGAAGCTTCGCTGATCAAGAAGATGGAAGAGCTCGGCATCGGCCGCCCCTCGACCTATGCCGCCACACTGGCTACGCTGCGCGACCGCGACTATGTGACGATCGACAAGCGTAAACTCATCCCGCAGGCCAAGGGCCGGCTGGTGACGGCTTTCCTCGAAAGCTTCTTCACCAAATATGTCGAATATGATTTCACCGCCGACCTCGAGGAGAAGCTCGACCGGATTTCCGCCGGCGAATTGAATTGGAAGCAGGTGCTGCGCGATTTCTGGAAGGATTTCTTCGCGCAGATCGAAGACACGAAGGAACTGCGCGTCACCAACGTGCTCGATTCGCTGAACGAGGCGCTGGCGCCGCTCGTCTTCCCGAAACGCGAAGATGGCGGCGATCCCAGAATTTGTCAGGTCTGCGGCACCGGCAACCTTTCGCTGAAGCTTGGCAGATACGGCGCCTTTGTTGGCTGCTCGAACTATCCGGAATGCAACTACACCCGCCAGCTCTCCTCCGAAAACGGCGGAGAAGCGGAGGGTGTCGCGCTCAACGAACCGAAGAGCCTCGGCACCGACCCGACGACAGGCGAGGAACTGACGCTCCGTTCCGGCCGCTTCGGTCCCTATATCCAACGCGGCGACGGCAAGGAGGCCAAACGCGCCTCGTTACCGAAGGGCTGGAAGCCTGAGGATATCGACTATGAAAAGGCGATGGCGCTGATCTCGCTGCCGCGCGATATCGGCAAACACCCCGAAACGGGCAAGATGATCTCGTCGGGCATCGGCCGCTATGGGCCGTTCCTCCTGCATGACGGTTCCTATGCCAATCTGGAAACCGTTGAGGATGTCTTCTCCGTCGGCCTCAACCGCGCCGTGACGCTGATTGCCGAAAAAGCCAACAAGGCGCCGGGCCGGGGCGCGCGCGGTACGCCGGCGGCGCTGAAGACCCTCGGCGATCATCCCGACGGCGGCGCCATTACTGTTCGCGACGGCAAATACGGCCCCTATGTCAACTGGGGCAAGGTCAACGCCACGCTGCCGAAGGGCAAGGATCCGCAAGCGATCACCACCGAGGAGGCGCTTGCGCTGATCACGGAAAAGGCCGGCAAGGCTCCCGCCGGCAAAACGGCCAGGGGGAAAGCCAAGCCGAAGGCGGCCGCCGCCGAAGCCAAGACAACCAAGACGGCCGCCAAGCCGAAAGCAGCGAAGGCCAAGGCGCCCGCGAAATCGAAAAAGAGCTGACGTGAGCAGGACACCGCGCGACAGAACGAACCTCGCGGGCAAGCGCCCGGGCAAGATCGGCCGCGCCGGCAGGGATGCTTCCGCCGTCGAACCGCTGAACATCGTCCATGGCACGCTGCCCTCGCGCGATGTGATCCTGCGTTTCATCGCCGATCATCCGCAGAAGGCTTCCAAGCGTGAACTCGCCAAGGCGTTCGGGCTGAAAGGCGACAGCCGCGTCGAGCTCAAGCATATGCTGCAGGAGCTCGAGCAGGAAGGCATGCTGCAAAAGAGCCGCAAGTCGCTCATTCGTCCCGGCGCTCTTCCGCCCGTCACCGTTCTCGATATCACGACGCGCGACAAGGACGGCGACCTGATCGGCCGGCCGGCAGAATGGCCGGAGGAGCAGGGGGTGGCGCCTGCCGTCGCCATCCGCCAGCAATCGCCCGCAGGCCGCCAAGGTAAGGGCAAGGCGCCCGTCGCCGGGCTCGGCGACCGAATCCTGGCGAAGATCTTCCCGGCCGTCGATCGCGGCGGCCCGGCTTATACGGCGCGTATCATCAAGGTGATCGACAGGCGCCGCGGTGCGGCGATGGGCGTTTTCCGCAGCGCGCCGGGCGGTGGCGGCCGCCTGTTGCCGATCGAACGGCGCGGCGAAGAGATGGTGATCGACCCCGACTTCACCGGCGGCGCCAAAGACGGCGACCTGGTGGAGATTGAAGTCGCGCGCCTCGGCCGCTTCGGCCTGCCGAGCGCCAAGGTTCTCTCGGTTGTCGGCTCGGTCGGCTCGGAAAAGGCGATCTCGATGATCGCGATCCATGCGCACGGTATCCCGCATATCTTCCCGCCGGCCGTGATCGCCGAGGCGGAAGCGGCAAAGCCAGCGACGATGGCGCATCGTGAAGATTGGCGCGACGTGCCGCTGATCACCATCGATCCGGCCGACGCCAAGGACCATGACGACGCAGTTTACGCCGAGCTCGACCCCTCGCCCGACAATCCTGGCGGCGTCATCGTCACCGTCGCGATTGCCGACGTCTCCTGGTATGTCCGCCCCAATTCGCCGCTCGACCGCGAAGCGCTGAAGCGCGGCAATTCCGTCTATTTCCCCGATCGCGTCGTGCCGATGCTGCCCGAGCGCATCTCCAATGATCTCTGCTCGCTGAAGGAAGGCGTTGACCGCCCGGCGCTCACCGTGCGCATGAGCTTCTCGGGCGAAGGCCGCAAGATCGGCCATACATTTCATCGCATCATGATGAAGAGTGCCGCCAAGCTCTCCTATCAGCAGGCGCAGGCGGCAATCGACGGAAATCCCGACGATAAGACCGGACCGATGCTCGAGCCGATCCTGAAACCGCTCTGGCACGCCTATGGAGTGATGAAGCGCGGACGCGACCGGCGCCAGCCGCTGGAACTCGACATGCCGGAGCGCAAGATCCTGCTGAAATCAGACGGCACAGTCGACCGGGTCTTCGTGCCGCCGCGGCTCGATGCGCACAAGCTGATCGAAGAGATGATGATCCAGGCGAATGTCTGCGCCGCCGAAACCCTTGAAAAGAAGCGCCAGCCGCTGGTCTACCGCATCCATGACGGCCCGACGCTTGCCAAGCAGGAAATCCTGCGCGAATTCCTGGCGACACTCGGCATCTCGCTCGCCAAAGGCGGCAATATGCGCGCCAACAGCTTCAACGGCATCCTGGCCAAGGCGGACGGCACGGCGCACCAGACCATGGTCAATGAGATGGTATTGCGTTCGCAGAGTCAGGCGATCTACAGCCCTGAGAATATCGGCCATTTCGGTCTCAACCTGATGAAGTACGCCCACTTCACCTCGCCGATCCGCCGCTACGCCGATCTCATCGTGCATCGCGCGCTGGTCGGATCGCTCGGCTTCGGCGAAGGCGGCATCACCCCCGACGAAGAAGCCTCGCTCGACGATATCGCCGCCGAGATTTCGACCTTTGAGCGCCGGGCGATGGCGGCCGAACGCGAGACCATCGACCGGCTGATCGCCCATCATTTGAGCACCCGCGTCGGCGAGGAGTTTGCCGGCCGCGTCTCCGGAGTTACGAAGTCCGGGCTCTTTATTACCTTGCCGGACTATGGCGCCGACGGTTTCGTCCCTATATCTACGCTCGGCACCGATTATTTCATCTATGACGAGGCGCATCAGGCACTGTCGGGTGAAAAGACGGGCCTCGGCTATCGTCTTGGCGACAGCGTCACAGTGAAGCTTGCGGAAGCAATCCCGCTTGCCGGGGCGTTGCGTTTCGAGATGCTGAGCGAAGGACGCGAGATGCCGACGGCGGTGCGTTCCTTCCATAAGGCCGGCCGCCGCGACAGGGGCCAGGGCCGCAAGAAACCGGGAACGCGTCCCCCGCGCGGACGCCGCTAAGCCGCTGTGCCGAAAGCAGCAGTGGTCCCATTGCGGCGCTTCATGCTTTTTGCCTGAAAGAGGAAGATGCAATGAACACACCGAGCGATCCGGTCGTCCGCTACGGCGATGGACCCGAGGCCGAGCGCCCGCTCGGACGTTCCATCATGCGCGGTCTGTTGAACCGCTGCCCGGCCTGCGGCAACGGCAAGCTCTTCCGCGCCTTCCTGAAACCGGTCGATCATTGCGCCGCCTGCGGCGAGGCGATGCATCACCATCGCTCCGACGACCTGCCGCCCTATATCGTCATCCTGGTCCTCGGCCACGTCCTCGTCGGCGGCTACATGCTGACCGATCTGACCTTCGTGTTGCCGGTATGGGTCCATCTTGCCATATGGGCGCCGATCACGGTCATCGCCGCGCTCGCCTCGATCCAGCCGATCAAGGGCGGCGTCATCGGCCTGCAATGGGCGTTGCGCATGCATGGTTTCGGCGGCGAGAGCGATAGTCCCGATGATTACGAACTTCCCCGCCGGCCGGATTGAGCGCCTTCACCTTCCAGACATATTTAGCGTGTAGTGCCAGCGCTCCACCGACCACCACCGACACGCGGGAGTCAACGATCTTCAACGACTTGACACGGTAAGCTTTTCTTGTCTGAACAGGCTTTACATTCCGCAGATCACATCGGAAATACTGCGAAACGCCGCCCGTCACCTGGATTTGGCACATCTGTGTCCCTTCTATGTGAGGCGAGAGGTCGATTCGCTCGCGCAGCTTTCTAAGGATGGATAAATGTCTCAGCCGAGAACCGGCACACCGGGCGATGTCGAAGAAATCCATTGGCCTTCTCTGGTGGCAGCCATCTCGTCCATTTCAGCCGTCGGCATAGCAATCGGTCTCGGACTACCGCTTCTCAGCATCATCCTCGAAAAGCGCGGCATCTCATCCACTTTGATCGGGCTCAACACGGCGATGGCCGGGATCTCGGCGATGGCCGCCGCACCCGTTACCACCAAGCTCGCTCACAAATACGGCGTTGCGCCGACGATGCTCTGGGCCGTGCTGATTTCGGCGCTGAGTGCGCTCGGTTTCTATTATGCCGAGGATTTCTGGATGTGGTTTCCGCTGCGTTTCGCCTTCCATGGCGCAACGACGACGCTGTTCATCCTCTCCGAATTCTGGATCAACGCCGCCTCGCCGCCATCCAAGCGTGGCTTTGTGCTCGGCATTTATGCGACCGTGCTTTCCCTCGGATTCGCCGCAGGCCCCCTGCTCTTTTCGATACTCGGCAGCGACGGCATCTTTCCCTTCCTGGTCGGCGCGGGCGCCATCCTGCTTGCCGCCATTCCGATTTTCATCGCCCGTGACGAGAGCCCGGTGCTCGAGGAAAAACCGGAATTGCATTTCATGCGCTACGTCCTGCTGGTGCCGACGGCGACGGCGGCCGTCTTCATCTTCGGCGCGGTCGAAGCCGGCGGGCTGTCACTTTTCCCGATTTTTGCCGTGCGCGCCCATTTCACCGAATCGCAGGCGGCGCTGCTGCTCACCATGATGGGCGTTGGCAACGTCATCTTCCAGATTCCCCTCGGCCTGCTCTCCGACCGCATCCGCGACAAGCGACCGCTTCTGGCAGGAATGGCGCTGATGGGCTTTATCGGCTCGCTGACGCTGCCGATCCTCGTCAACAACTGGCTGCTGATGGCCGGGATGCTGCTCTTCTGGGGCGGCTGCGTCTCCGGCCTCTACACAGTCGGCCTCAGCCATCTCGGTTCGCGGCTAACGGGCTCCGATCTGGCTGCGGCCAATGCCGCCTTCGTCTTCTGTTATGCGATGGGAACCGTGGCTGGGCCACAGGTGATCGGCGCAGCAATCGACGTCGCCGGAAACAATGGTTTTGCCTGGGCGATTGCCGCCTTCTTCGGTCTTTATGCCCTACTTTCCGGCATCAGATTGATGTTCGTTCGAAAACGGACTTGACTTTTCGGGCGGGATTCGTAGTTTCGCGCCAGAATTTGCCGTGGAGCCCATCCGGCTTCCACGGCTTTCATTTTCTTAAAGGCAGGACGACCATGGCCAAGGCTACAACAATCAAGATCAAGCTGCTGTCGACAGCCGACACCGGTTTCTTCTACGTCACGACGAAGAACAGCCGTACGATGACGGACAAGATGACGAAGACGAAGTATGACCCGATTGCGAAGAAGCATGTCGAGTTCAAGGAAACCAAGATCAAGTAATCACTTGGCCTGAGGGATTTCAAAAAAGCGCGCGCCTCTGGGTTGCGCGTTTTTTATTGCCCGCAGGATGGCCTTGGAAAATGATAGCGCAAACAGACAAACGCCGCCCTTCCATCTTCGGGAAGTGGCGGCGTTTTCTTGAAAGGGGGTCGGCCAGCATGCAAAACGGCACGAGGAACCGTTATGACTTGCCTACTAGCCGACCGACCCCACGACCCAGGAGATGCGGCGGACCTGAGCATCATGGGGTATCGACAGCTCCTCTGCGGGAGCGCTTCTTTTATGAGCCGATAATTTGCGCAGAAATGAAAGAAAATCAACAAATTCTTAATGATGAATTTTCTGAGCTTGAGTCTATGGTTAAAAGTCCAGTTTTGGAACATATAAGGATTTGACGGCTCTGCTTGACGGCAAAGCCTAATGACGACGGTCTCGAAGAAGTTCGATAATATAACTTAATAACTTAGGCAGCCCCTCCCCTTACGTGAGGTGATGCCGCCTCACTTTATTTGACCCTGTTGGCGGCGGGCGTTTTTTATAGTCGTCATTTCATCTTGGGCTGGGCTCCGGCATTCCGGAGACTGTCGCGCCGCACCATATACACAGCAACGCCGGCAGTCCATTTTGGCCACCGGGCTGCAAAAATTTCGGCCTGCGTCGCACAGGCGAAGGTTAAAAATCGGTAATAAATCGCTTACCGCAGTGGAAAACCCGCAAATGGCGCGTATGGCCCGAAGTGATTCGTCAGGCAGCCGCTGCGACCACGCGATTACGGCCGGTATTCTTGGCCTCGTAAAGAGCAAGATCGGCCTGCTTCATCAGCTGGTCCGGGGTCAGCACCGCGCCGATGCGGGAGGCGATGCCGAAGGACGCGGTGACGCTCAGGGCCTCACATGAGCGCTTCAGCATGAAGGGAGCGCTTTCGACTGCCGCGCGCAGGCGCTCGGCGACAGCGGCGGCAACTTCCGGCGAGGTGTCCGGCATTACCACGACGAATTCCTCACCGCCGTAACGGCAGGCGAGATCAGCGCCGCGGATGGTCGAACGTACGCGGTTTGCGAATTCGCGCAGCACTTCGTCGCCGCCATCATGGCCGTAGGTGTCGTTCACCTGCTTGAAACGGTCGATATCGGTGATCAGCATCGAAAGCGGCCGCCCCCGCGCCATCGACCGGTTGAAAAGCACGTTCAGGTGATTGTCGAGGTAACGTCTATTGTAAAGGCCAGTCAGCGGATCGGTCACGGCAAGCTCGATCGTCTGCTTGACGCTGGCGCGCAGACGGTCGTTGTAGCGCTTGCGACGGATCTGCGTCAGGCCGCGGGCGACAAGCTCGTTGGGATCGACAGGACGGACGATGTAGTCGTTGACGCCGAGATCAAGCGCGCGGACAACCATGTCGTCGGCGCCCTGCTCGGTGATGATCAGGATCGGCAGAAAACGTGTGCGCTCCAGCGAACGCAGTTGCGAGCAGAGGCGAAGCGGATCGTAATTGTCGAAATTGGCATTGACGATGACGAGATCGAAGGTGTTCTCGGCCGCCTCGAAAAGGGCGGCCTGCGGATCGGAGAGGGCAAGCACATCGGCGAGGGGCTTCAGCGCCCTGACAATGCGCTCTTGCGAATTAGCGCGGCCATCGACCAATAACACCTGGCCGGCCTCGTCGCCACGGCCCTCGCCTGCCCGCATAAGATCGCCCATGCCCATCGTATGAGCGGTGTCGGCGCGGATGCGCAGCTCGTCGCTCAACGTCTTCAGCCGCAGCAGGCTCTTCACCCGCGAGATCAGCTGCAGATCGTTGACCGGTTTGGTAAGAAAATCGTCGGCGCCGGCCTTCAGACCGCGTACGCGATCGGCCGGCTGGTCGAGTGCGGTGACCATGACGACGGGAATATGGGCGGTCTTCTGACTGGCTTTCAGCCGCTCGCAGACCTCGAAACCGTCGATACCGGGCATCATGATGTCGAGCAGGATCAGGTCCACCTGGTTGCGCTCGCATATCGCCAGCGCCTCGTGGCCATCAGCTGCGGTCATCACGTCAAAATACTCCGCGAGCAGCCGCGCTTCGAGCAGCTTCACGTTGGCCGGAATATCGTCAACCACCAGTATTCGCGCAGTCATAAGCGTCTTTCCGATGCGTCAGGCATCGCCCAGATAGGTCTTGATCGTCTCGATGAATTTCGGAACCGAGATCGGTTTGGAAACATAGGCTTCGCAGCCGCCCTGGCGGATCCGCTCCTCATCGCCCTTCATCGCGAAAGCCGTGACGGCGATGACGGGAATCACGTGAAGCTCGTCATCTTCCTTCAGCCATTTCGTGACTTCGAGGCCGGAGACCTCGGGAAGCTGGATATCCATGAGGATGAGGTCGGGACGATGCTTGCGCGCCAGATCGAGCGCCTCCATGCCATTTCTCGTCTGGATCGTGGTATAGCCGGACGCCTCGATGAGGTCGCGAAAGAGCTTCATGTTGAGCTCGTTATCTTCTACAATCATCACCTGTTTGGGCATGACAAGCTGTCCCTACGTCCGTTCGCGCAGCGGTTCGTCCCAGGAGAAAGGCACATGCGGATGAATAGCTCCGTAAAACCGATAGCGCACGCTACCGGTATTTGGTTGAAGAAAAGGTAACTTACCCTTCGAAATGCAAAGCAACTTCAAGACTTCGAAACAACAGGCGGCCGACCCGCACGAGACGGCAATCACCGTTCTCGGCTGGCTCGCCGCCGATCCCGACATGTTTGGCCGCTTCCTCGCACTCACCGGCGTGGCGCCCGAGCAGGTGCGCAATGCGGTCAACGATCCAGGGTTCCTCTCAGGCATGATGGATTTCCTGATGAACCATGAACCGACGGCGATGGCTTTCTGCACGGCGAGCGGCCTCAGCCCGGAGACGGTAACCGCCGCCTGGCGGCATTTCTCCTCGACGGGGCTCGATTCGGGAGAATACTGAGCGTGACCGAGCTGGACATTTCGCACATCCGCCTCGGAGAGCGCCCGCTGATCGTCTGCGACGTAGACGATGTCGTGCTGCGGTTCATCGATCCTTTCCAGCTTTTTCTTCAAAGCCGGGGTCACGAGTTCCTGCCGCGATCGTTCCGGCTTCACGGCAACATCGTCTCGAAAGCGGACGGCACGGAGATCGAGGGCCGAAAGGTCAGCCGGCTGATCGAAGATTTTTTCGAAGCGCAGGAATTGTGGCAGACGCCGGTCGACCGCGTCGTCGAAACGCTCGGCCGGCTTTCGCGGGACGCCGATATTCTTTTCCTGACGGCGATGCCGCCACGGTTCCAGGATCAGCGCCGCCGCCTGCTGGACAGCGCCGGCCTGCTCTTTCCGCTGCTTTCCAGCGAGCAACCCAAGGGGCCGATCGTCCATGCACTGCATGCCAGCCGCTCCTTTCCTGTCGCCTTCATAGATGATATGGCGCACAATCTGCATTCGGTCAGGGAACACATGGCCGATTGCCTGCTCATTCACCTGATGCCGGACTCGCCCGTCCATCGTTTCGCGCCTGCGGCAGCCGACGACATCACCCGCGCCACCGATTGGGCGCATGCGGCCGATCTGATCGAGGCCCGTTTCCTTTCCGGCACAGTCAACCGCGCAGTTCCAGCCGCATGAGCGGTCGGCCGTCCTTGCGTCTGGCAATCGTCTCGAAACCGGCTGCGTCAAAGATCGCCGTCGAGCCGATGCAGAGCGTCACCGATTTCGACTGCTTCACATGATCGATCGGACAGGCTTCGAGCAGCCGCGCGCCCTGGCGCCGGGCATGGTCGATCGCGCCGGCGAGCAGGCGATGGCTTAGTCCCCTGCCGCGCAGTTTCGGCAGCAGGAAGAAGCAGCTGACAGCCCAGATAGAGGGATCACGCGCATCCTCCTCCTCCAGCGGCCGCGAGACGGTGCGTGGTGAATTGAACTGCGGCACGTCGTGGCGCGGCCCGACCTGCACCCAGGCGACCGGTCCGCCATCGGCATAACAGAGAATCCCCGGCGGCGGCCCCGCCCCGATCCGTTCGCGCATATGCGCCTTGCGCTCGTCGGCCATCATCGTCGTCCTCACCGCATGCGGCAAGCGCAGTGCGACACACCAGCAATTATAAAAAGCCCCCTGCGGGCCGAACAGGGTCTCGAAGTCGCCCCACCGGTCTGCCGTCACGGGCTCGAAACGAAGATCTTTATCCAAAGGCAAAGCTCCCGTCCTCTCTTGTGACTCATAAGCTTAAGGCGTAGTGTCGCGCCGTTCAACCTTTGTTCTCACCATGACGCCCGCGCCTGACAAGACACCCGGCTTCTGTCGCGACTGCCTTGCCGAGCAGAAGGGCGAGGCGCGCCGTTGCCTATCCTGCGGCAGCCCGCGCCTGGTGCGCCATCGCGAACTCTATCGACTGACACTTGCGCATATCGATTGCGACGCCTTCTACGCGGCGGTCGAGAAGCGTGACAATCCCGAACTTGCCGATAAGCCCGTTATCATCGGCGGCGGCAAACGTGGTGTCGTCTCTACTGCCTGCTATATCGCGCGCATCCACGGCGTGCGTTCGGCGATGCCGATGTTCAAGGCGCTGGAGGCATGCCCTCAGGCCATCGTCATACGCCCGGACATGGAGAAATATGTCCGGGTTGGGCGCCAGGTGCGCGCGTTGATGCAGGATCTGACGCCGCTGGTGCAGCCGCTGTCGATCGACGAAGCCTTCCTGGAACTGGGCGGCACGGAGAGGCTGCATCACGATCCGCCGGCGCGTACGCTCGCCAAATTCGCCCGCCGCATCGAAAAGGAAATCGGCATTACCGTTTCGGTTGGGCTTTCCTATTGCAAATTCCTCGCCAAGGTCGCTTCCGACCTGCAGAAGCCGCGCGGCTTTTCCGTCATCGGCCGCGAAGAAGCAGTGGAATTCCTGGCGCCGCGTCCCGTCACCACCATCTGGGGCGTCGGCAAGGCCTTTGCCGCGACGCTGGAGGCGGACGGCATCCGCACCATCGGCCAGCTGCAGCAAATGGAGGAGAACGACCTGATGCGCCGCTACGGCAGCATCGGCCAGCGGCTCGCCAGGCTGTCGCGCGGCATCGACGACCGCGAGGTGCATCTCAACGACGCCGCCAAGAGCGTTTCGGCCGAAACGACCTTCTTCGACGACATCTCGCGCCACGACGATCTGGTGCCGATCCTGCGCAACCTTTCCGAAAAGGTTTCCTGGCGGCTGAAGAAAAACGATATCGCCGGGCAGACCGTTGTGCTGAAAATGAAGAGCGCCGACTTCAAGACGCGCACCCGCAACCGCAAGCTCGAGGACCCGACCCAGCTTGCCGACAGGATCTTCCGCATCGGGCTCGAGCTTCTCGAAAAGGAAACGGACGGGACGAAATTCCGCCTGATCGGCATCGGCGTCACCGATCTCGGCGATGCCACCCGCGCCGATCCGCCCGATCTGATCGACCGGCAGTCAGGTCGGCGGGCGGCGGCCGAAGCGGCGATGGACAAGCTGCGCGACAAGTTCGGCGAGAACACGGTCGAGACCGGGTACACCTTCGGCAGCGGCAAGCGCGATCACTAGAACATCTCGCGTAAAGCGTACCGTGGCTTTCGAAAAGCATATGAAAAACAATGCCTTAAGATAGACAGCTAAAACTTTGATTCATGCGACATGCTTGCCTTTTATCTTATGCGTGTCGTTATCGCGGAAGCGCTGCACCGCTCCGGGCGAGCCGACGAGTCCTGGTTTTAAAATCTTCCTTAAGCTTCGTCCCGTAATGTGCCGAACCAGTATTGCGCATGGTTGGGTATCATGTTCTCGCGTCTCGTCTTCGGCCTCAGCTTGCTGTCGGCCACCGCCCTCGTACACCCTGCTCTTGCCGCGGATGCACGCACGCTGCAGATCTTCGTCTCAAAGAACAAGCAGTCGCTTGTGGTTTATGACGGCACCGAGGTCGTCGCGACCTCGAAGGTCTCGACAGGCAAGGACGGGCATACGACGCCGAGCGGCATCTTCTCGGTGCTCGAAAAGCAGAAATACCACGAATCCAACCTCTATTCGGCCGCCCCGATGCCATTCATGCAACGGCTGACATGGTCCGGCATCGCACTGCACGAGTCCAATTCCGTGCCGCGTTATCCGGCCTCGCACGGGTGCGTACGCATGCCCGGCGCCTTCGCAAAAATGCTCTACGGCATGACCGAGCCCGGCATTCCCGTCATCATCAGCGACGACAAATTGGTGCCGCAGCCGATCGACCATCCGACGCTTTTCCATCCTGAGGTGCCGGCAGCGATGCCGCTGCTTTCGGATGTCGAGCTGCGGCCGTCCATAGCCGTCAGTCCCGGGACACCGGTGCAGGTGGCCATGAACGACAGCGCCGCGATGCCGATGCCGGCGGTGTCGCCGGTTACCGCGCCGGAGATCCGGCCGCCATCCGAGCCGATCAGCATGCTGGTCACGCGACGCACGCTGCGCGAGACGGTGATCGACATCCAGACGCTACTCAATCAGCTCGGCTTTTCCGCCGGCGATCCGGACGGCCTGCTCGGTCCGTCGACCGTGCAGGCGATCAAGGCGTTCAAGATGCTGCGGCCGGCGGAATTTGCCGGCGACAGCAGCCTGGTCTCCGACGCATTGCTCAAATCCGTCTATGCCGCAACCGGCAAGGGCGAGCCGCCGAACGGCGTCATTATGGTGCGGCAGGCCTTCAAGCCAATCTTCGAAGCGCCGGTAACGATCGCCGATCCGGGACTGGCGCTCGGCACGCATTTCTTTACGCTGCATGCCGTCGATGAACAGGCCGGCACGGCGGATTGGCTAGGCATCACGCTCGAGAACAATCTCTCCCGCGAGACGATGAAGCGGCTCGGGATCACCAATCAGGAAAGCTCGATCGTCACAGGCAGGCCGATCGCCCGTTCGCTCAGCCGCATCACGATTCCCGACGAAACACGCCGCAGGATCGACGCGCTGATCGCGCCCGGCTCGACGTTGACGATCTCCGATACCGGCCTTGGCCGCGAAACCGGCGAAGGCACGGATTTCATCACGATCACCCGGGGGTGATGACTGTCACCCGGGGTTGATCACGATCAACTGGGTTGATCAGGATCAATCGGGTTGATCAGGATCAACCGGGTTGATCAGACAAGCTCGACGTCGACGACGCCGGGGGCGGCGCGAAGGGCGGCAGCAATCTCCGGCGTGATGCGGTATTTCTCCGGCAGCGCCACTTCCACCTCGCGTTTGCCCTCTTCCTTGATGACAATGAAGGAAACCAGACCGTCGCCCTTGGCGTTCAGATGGCCGGCAACCATTTTCAGTGGCCCGGAATCTCTGACATAGACGCGCAGCGCCTTCTGCATCTGCAGCGACTTTTCCTCCAGCGATTGGATCGTCTGGATGCGAAGGCCGATACCCTCCGGTCGCTCCTCACCGGTCGCGGTCAGCAGGAAGGATTTCCCGGACTCGAGCACGTCGCGATACTGGTTCAGCATCTCAGAAAACAGCACCGCCTCGAACTGGCCCGAGGAATCGGAAAAGACAATGATGCCCATCTTGTTGCCGGTGCGGGTCTTGCGCTCCTGCTTGGAGATGACGGTTCCGGCAAGGCGCGCATTGGCAGCCCCCTGCTTGATCGCCTGAGAAAACTCGGCAAAGGTCTGCACACGCATCTTCTGCAGGATGTTGTTGTAGGAATCGAGCGGGTGGGCTGTGAGATAGAAGCCCAGCACCTGGAATTCCTTAAGCAGCCGCTCAGAAGCCAGCCAGGGTGAATAGGGCGGCAAGGAGATCTTCTCCGGGCCTGAGTTTAATGCGCTGCCGAAAATGTCCGATTGGCCGCTCAGCTTGTTTTCCTGAGCGCGCTGGGCATAGCCGAGGATGCGGTCAAGGCCGGCGGCCAGCTGGGCGCGGTCCGTGCCGAAACAATCGAAGGCGCCGGCATAGATCAGGCTTTCGAGGACGCGGCGGTTCACCTGGCGCGGATCGATGCGCAGACAGAAATCCTCGATGCTGGCAAAAGGCTTGTCGCCACGCACATCGACGATGTGGTCGACAGCAGATTCGCCGACGCCTTTGAGGGCGGCCAGCGCATAATAGATACGGTTATCACCGGTCTCGAAATGGCGGAAGGAGGTCTGCACCGAAGGCGCAATCACCTCGATGCCGAGCCGCTTGGCGTCCTGACGGAAATCATTGATCTTTTCCGTATTGGACATGTCGAGCGTCATCGAGGCGGCGAGGAATTCGACCGGATAATGCGCCTTCATGTAGGCCGTCTGGTAGGAGACGATGGCGTAGGCGGCGGCGTGCGACTTGTTGAAGCCGTAGTTTGCGAACTTCGCCAAGAGTTCGAAGATGTTGTCGGCTTGCGGCTTCGATACGCCGTTCTTGACGGCGCCGACGACGAAGCGTTCGCGCTGCTGGTCCATCTCCGCCTTGATCTTCTTACCCATGGCGCGGCGCAGAAGGTCGGCTTCGCCAAGCGAATAGCCCGACAGGACCTGGGCGATCTGCATCACCTGTTCCTGGTAGACGATGACGCCCTGCGTTTCCTTGAGCAGGTGGTCGATCATCGGATGGATCGATTCCAGCTCTTCGTCGCCGTGCTTGCGGGCATTGTAAGTCGGGATGTTCTCCATCGGGCCGGGGCGGTAAAGTGCCACCAGCGCGATGATGTCCTCGATGCAGTCCGGCTTCATGCCGATCAGCGCCTTGCGCATGCCCGCACTTTCCACCTGGAACACGCCGACCGTCTCGCCGCGCGACAGCATCTCGTAGGTGAGTTTGTCGTCGAGAGGAATGGCCGCAAGATCGACTTTGATGCCGCGCTTGGCGACGAAATCGACGGCGACCTTCAGCACCGTCAGCGTCTTCAGACCGAGGAAGTCGAACTTGACGAGGCCGGCCTGCTCCACCCACTTCATGTTGAACTGGGTGACGGGCATGTCGGAGCGCGGATCGCGATACATCGGCACCAGCTTGGACAGCGGCCGGTCACCGATGACGATGCCGGCGGCATGCGTCGAGGCGTGGCGATAAAGCCCTTCGATCTTCTGGGCGATGTCGAGCAGCCGCGCGACCACCGGTTCCTTCGCCGCCTCCTCCTGCAGCTTCGGCTCCTCTTCGATCGCCTTGGAGAGCGGCGTCGGATTGGCCGGATTGTTCGGCACGAGTTTGCAGATCTTGTCGACCTGGCCGTAAGGCATTTCCAGCACGCGTCCGACGTCGCGAAGTGCGGCGCGCGCCTGCAGCGAACCGAAGGTGATGATCTGCGCCACCTGCTCGCGGCCGTACTTGGCCTGGACGTAGCGGATCACCTCTTCGCGGCGGTCCTGGCAGAAGTCGATGTCGAAGTCAGGCATCGAGACGCGTTCCGGATTGAGGAAGCGCTCGAACAGCAGCGAGAAGCGCAGCGGGTCGACATCGGTGATCGTCAAGGCATAGGCGACCAGCGAACCGGCGCCCGAGCCACGACCGGGACCGACCGGGATGTCGTGCTGCTTGGCCCATTTGATGAAGTCGGAAACGATCAGGAAGTAACCCGGGAAGCGCATGCGCTCGATGACGCCGAGCTCGAACTCCAGCCGCTCGCGATAATCCTTTTCCTCATAACCGGGCGACATGCCGAGTGTCGAAAGCCGCATGTCCAGCCCTTCCACAGCCTGACGGCGCAATTCGCCCGCCTCGGCGCGTTCGGCCTCCTCGGCCTCGTCGGTGGCGCCCGTGAAACGCGGCAGAATCGGCTTTCGCGTTTTCAGCACGAAGGAGCAGCGCCTGGCGATCTCGATCGTGTTCTCAAGCGCTTCCGGCAGGTCGGCAAAGAGCTTGGCCATCTCGGCCCGGCTCTTCAGGTAGTGATCCGGCGTCAGGCGAAAACGGCTGTCGTCGGAGACGATGGCGTTGTGGGCGACCGCCATCAGCGCGTCATGGGCGTCGTAATCGTCGCGGGTCGGAAAGAAGGCTTCGTTGGTGGCGACCAGCGGAAGATCGTGGGCATAGGCAAGCCCGACGATCTTCTGCTCATGCCGCTTGTCGTAGGTGCCGTGCCGCTGCAACTCGACATAGAGCCTGTCGCCGAAGAGACGCTTCAACGTGAGCAGCCGGGCTTCCGCCTGGGCGGAATGGCCTTCCCTGACAGCCGCGTCGGCCGGACCGGTCAGGGCGCCGGTCAAGGCGATCAGCCCCTCCGTGCCTGCCTCTTCCAGCCAGGAGGCTCTAATATGAATGGCCTGGTTGCTTTCGCCGCCGAGATAGGCGCGGCTGACGAGGTCGACCAGCCTTTCGTAACCGGCCTCCGTCGCGGCGAGAAGGACGATCGACGGCAGCTTGATCAAGGCCTGCTGACCGCCGCGCTTTTCGCTTTCCAATCCGTCTTCCATGTCGATCGAGACCTGGCAGCCGATGATCGGCTGCAGGCCCTCGTCCATTGCCTTCTGGGAGAATTCAAGGGCGACGAAGAGATTGTTGGTGTCGGTAATGGCGATCGCCGGCTGACTGTCGCCGGTCGCCTTGTAGAGAATCTTCTTCAGAGGCAGCGCGCCCTCGAGAAGCGAATAGGCGGAGTGGACCCTCAGGTGGATGAAGCCCGGCGTGCCGCCGGTCGCCTCACCCATTGAACCCTTTTCCGTCTCCGCCATGATATGCCTTCCAGTCAGCCGAAATGAATCGGATGCATTGTCGGCATTGAGGGCGATGATGTCCAGACGAAGACCCGCGTGCGAACCGCATGACTGCCATGCGATCCCCTGAAAACTTTAGATCGCGATGACGATAAGCGAGAAGCTGGCAACGAACATTGCGATGGAGGTGAATGCTGCGATATCACGGATCATGTCAGTCATCTGGCTCTCCTTTACTCGTTATGTTTTCAATTTGTTCCATCTATGTTCCTATGTCAACAGGAATCTTTTCCTCCGCGCTTGCGTTTGAAAAATGCCGATTCCCGGCTGCGAATCGAGCCCCGCCTCGGCGCTGGCTTTGAACATGCTTTGCGCGACCGGCTCGGCATCGCCTGTCGAACGGATCCGTACAGCGCATCCGATGTCTGATGCACCTGCCCCAAGGGGATCGAGCAATGCTCGCTCTTCTGTTCTTCTTTTGTTCTCCGTGTTCTGCTACCGTATCAGTGAGGCTGGGAGGAAGATGATAATGATCGACACCGCAATGCTGAGCGACTTCATCGTAGAGGCGAAAGCCGCGACCTATGTCGGCGGCGGCGTGCCTCGCCCGCCCTGCCGGCTGGGTGCCCATGATATCGGCTACTTCAGCGGCGACTGGCGTTATCTCGACAGCTATTTCGGCGGCACCGATTTCGCCGGACAGGAGGTGGTTTGGTTTGCCGGCGAACCCGTCTGGGCGATGAATTATTTCGGCTGCGTCGTCGCGTCCGATCTCATCGACGGCAGAGCCGCCGGAACGGTGATCAAGGCGGCGCTGTCGGCAATGTATCGGGAGGGCCGCTTTCTCGGCGGAATGGAATTCGATCATCCGTTCGGCCGCTACGTCGATAGCAGCGACGGCGGCTGTGACAGCTTCAGCGGCCAGGAATGCATCATGGTCGAGGGGCGGAAGGCCTATGTGCTCGATTATCGCGGCGGGCTGGTTATTCCCTGATGTCCGACCAGGAGGTCGGCGAGATCAGCCCCTCATCCGGCTGCCGCCACCTTCTCCCCGCTTGCGGGGCGAAGGGGACATGCCGCGACCTCTCCGTTTCTCGCCAGCCGCCCGCGGGGCACGTCCCCTCGCCCCGTTTTACGGGGAGAGGGTTAGGGTGAGGGGCAACCGTCTCAAAAGTCCACAATCTTGCCATCGGAGATCGTGACGCGCCGATCCATGCGGCCGGCGAGTTCGTGATTGTGGGTGGCGATGAGGGCAGCAAGGCCGGATTGGCGCACCAGCGCCTCCAGCGCATCGAAGACGTAACTTGCCGTTTCCGGATCCAGATTGCCGGTCGGCTCGTCGGCAAGCAGCAGCGTCGGCGCATTGGCGACGGCACGGGCGATCGCGACGCGCTGCTGTTCGCCGCCTGAAAGCTCGGCCGGTCGATGCGAACCGCGATGGCCGATGCGCATATAGTCGAGGAGCTGGCCGGCTCGCTCCTGGGCTTCCTTCCAGGACAGACCGGCGATCAGCTGCGGCATCATGATGTTCTCAAGCGCCGAAAATTCCGGCAGGAGATGGTGGAATTGATAGACGAAGCCGATCTCGCGGCGGCGAATCGCCGTGCGCTTCTCATCGGAAAGGCCATCGCAGGCATGACCGTTGATGGTAACCTCGCCGCCGTCGGGATGCTCGAGCAGGCCGGCGACATGCAGCAGCGTCGACTTGCCGGTGCCGGAGGGGGCGACAAGGGCGACGATCTCCCCTTTCGACAGCGAAAAATCCGCTCCCTTCAGGATCGTGAGCAGCGTATCGCCCTGCCCGTAATGGCGCTCGACGCCGGTAAGATTGAGGACGACGTTTCGATTCATGAATGCGGCATTCCTTATTCGTAGCGCAGGGCCTGCACCGGATCGAGCCTGGAGGCGCGCCATGCCGGGAAGATGGTGGCGATGAAGGAGAGGCTGAGCGCCATGACGACCACCGAGATCGTTTCGCTGATATCCATCTCGGCCGGCAGCTGGCTGAGGAAATAGACCTGCGGATTGAAAATCACGGTGCCGGAGATCCAGGAGAAGAACTGGCGAATGGATTCGATATTCACGCAGACGAGAACGCCGAGCAGCACGCCGGCAAGGGTGCCGACGATACCGATCGCCGCCCCGGTCATGAAGAAGATGCGCATGATGGCGCCGGCGCTGGCTCCCATGGTGCGCAGGATGGCGATATCGCTGCCCTTGTCCTTCACCAGCATGATGAGGCCGGAGATGATGTTGAGCGCCGCCACGAGCACGATCAGCGTCAGGATCATGAACATGACGTTGCGCTCGACCTGGAGTGCGGAGAAGAAGGTCTGGTTGCGCTGGCGCCAGTCGGTGAGGTTGATCTGGCGGCCGGCCGCCTCTTCCACCTTCGGCCTCAGGGCGTCGATATTATCGGGATGATCGACGAAGAGCTCGATCGACTGCACCAGCCCGGCGGCATTGAAGTAAAGCTGCGCTTCCTCGAGCGGCATGAAGATGATCGACGAGTCATATTCCGACATGCCGATCTCGAACAGGCCGGAGATCTTGTAGGATTTGACTCGCGGATTGACGCCCATCGGTGTGATGTCGCCTTCCGGCGAGGTCAGGGTGATGAGATCGCCGACGCGCAGACCCAACTGATCGGCCATGCGGGTGCCGATCAGCACGCCTTCACCCGAGGCAAAGCCCACCATGTCGCCGGACTTGATGTTATTAGAGATCGCTTTGAGCTTGGTCAGGTCTTCAGCGCGGACGCCACGCACCAAAGCGCCGGTGCTGCCGCCGGCCTGG
Organism: Rhizobium sp. CBN3; assembly: GCF_030518245.1. Classification (NCBI taxonomy): domain Bacteria; kingdom Pseudomonadati; phylum Pseudomonadota; class Alphaproteobacteria; order Hyphomicrobiales; family Rhizobiaceae; genus Rhizobium; species Rhizobium sp. CBN3. The sequence goes on along the minus strand of NZ_JAULSE010000014.1, from coordinate 45,538 downwards.
GCGGAGGCAAGCACCTGGCCTTCCACCAAGGGCAACGCCATCTTGACGCCGGGCACGGCGGCGAACCTGCTGGTGAGGTCGGCATAATCGGTGAAGGGGCCGTCGACCGGCTGCACGATCATATGACCGTTGATGCCGAGGATGCGCGAGACGAGTTCGGTGCGAAAGCCGTTCATGACGGCCATGACGATGATCAGCGTCGCAACGCCGAGCATGATGCCGACAAAGGAGAAGCCGGCGATCACCGAAATGAAGGCCTCCTTGCGGCGGGCGCGCAGATAACGCCACGCCACGAGGCGCTCAAAGGTGGAAAATGGCTTGCCAGCCGGACCCAAGCCGGATTTTGAACTCCGGTCCACTGCTGCCTCTGCCATTTCGCCTCCGTTTCCTTAAGCCACGAACCTGTTGATCGCCGCTTCGATGGTCATCGTTTCACGGGCGCCGGTCTTGCGGTCCTTCACTTCGACCTCGCCGTTCGCGACCGCACGCGGGCCGGCGATGATCTGGACAGGTACGCCGATCAGGTCGGCGGTCGCGAATTTCGTGCCGGCCCGGTCGTCGGAATCGTCATAGAGCACATCCTTCCCGGCCTTTTTCAGCGCGGCGTAGATCAGCTCGCAAGTATCGTCGCAGGCCTCATCGCCCACCTTCATGTTGATGACGACGACATCGAAGGGTGCGACCGATGCCGGCCAGATGATTCCGTTGTCGTCATGCGAGGCTTCGATGATGGCGGGAACAAGGCGTGTCGGGCCGATACCGTAGGAACCCATGTGGACGAAATGTTCCTTGCCATCGGGGCCCTGCACTTTCGCGCCCATCGGCTCGGAATATTTCGTGCCGAAGTAGAAGATATGGCCAACCTCGATGCCGCGGGCGGAAAGGCGCTCGGCTTCCGGGACGGCGTCAAAGGCAGCCTCATCGTGCATTTCCGAGGTGGCCGCATAGAGCGAGGTCCACTTGTCGAAGATCGCCTTCAGGCCGTCGACGCTGTCGAAATCGGTGTTTTCGCCGGGAATATCGAAACCGACGAAGTCCTTGTGGCAGAAGACCTCGGATTCGCCGGTGTCGGCGAGGATGATGAATTCATGGCTGAGATTGCCGCCGATCGGGCCGGTATCGGCACGCATCGGGATGGCGCGCAAGCCGAGGCGATCGAACGTTCTCAAATAGGCGGCGAACATCTTATTATAGGAATGCTCCGCCCCTTCGCGCGTCAGATCGAAGGAATAAGCGTCCTTCATCATGAATTCGCGCGACCGCATGGTACCGAAGCGCGGCCGGATCTCATCGCGGAATTTCAGCTGGATGTGATAGAGGTTGAGCGGCAAATCCTTGTAGGATTTCACCGAGGAGCGGAAAATGTCCGTCACCATCTCCTCGTTGGTGGGACCATAGAGCATCGGCCGGTCCTGGCGATCCTTGATGCGCAGCATCTCCTTGCCATAGGCATCATAACGGCCGCTTTCCTGCCACAGCTCGGCCGACTGCAGGGTCGGCATCGAAAGCTCGATGGCGCCGGCGCGGTTCTGCTCCTCGCGGATGATGGCGTTGACCTTGTCAAGCACTCGCTTGCCGAGCGGCAACCAGGAATAGATGCCCTGAGACTGCTGGCGGATCATGCCGGCGCGCAGCATCAACCGATGAGAGACGATTTCCGCCTCCTTGGGGTTTTCCTTAAGGATGGGCATGAAGTAGCGAGACAGACGCATGGCGATTCCGGAGCAGTTGAGATCCCGCAGGCGAGCGGAATCGAAGATACATTGTGAATGTGGGAGCGTTCATAGCCGCTTCGCGGGGGGAAGGAAACCCGCAACTGCTGTCGGTCGCCTCCCGGACACGCTAGTTCGCACCCGCAAAATGAAAGGGCGTGAAAAAGCGCGTGTTTATAAGGACTTGAACGAAAATCTTGTCAACAGAAAAATTTTGCTGGTGTGTAGCAAAAATGCAAAAAAAGCTAATGACAAAGCCCAATGTTTGAGCTAGCTTTAGCTCACAAAACAGGCAAGGAAGTTAATTCTTGCCATTTCGCGGTCAAGTCTTGGGAGGATCAGATCTTAGGCGCGCTCGTCGCAGCCCCGGCAACGGTTACAGATCACGCGATACTTAAAACAAGGCTTTTAGCCTTGTTTTTTTTTGGTTTTTTGCCCTCTCCTCCCGTTCAAACTCCAGACGGCTTCCGTAAGGTGTGTCCTCTCATTCCGTTAGGCGAGCTCTCTGACGCAACACCACACGCCAATATGCGAGCTGGATTTCCATGATAAGATTTGCATATGCTCAAAGTTTGAGCAAAAGCTATCTCAATAGAAGCTAGGCCCGAGTTGTGGAAGGGCGTCAAAGCCCCAGCCAAAATAGGTGTCGCAGACATACCAGATGCCATAGATCAGCGCCGAGATCAGCGTCGTCAGCGAAAAGACGAAGGCGGCACGAAAGCGGGTGGGTGCGCTTGGCACCGTGCCGAGCACGATATCGTTGTCGTCCGCCTGGGTGCGCAGGCCGATCGGCAGAACGGCGAACAGCGTCATCCACCAGATGATGAAGTAGACGGCGAATCCCTGAAGGAAGGTCTGGAGCATTATCTTTCCCGGTGGTGTCATGCCGACAGAACGCGTGAAGCGCAGTGCCGCTTGGAGCTGGCGCACTTGTACGGCGAAATAGCGTCCAATTCAAAGCGAACGACAGATTTCGCCGCCTGCCGGTCACTCTGCCGCAGTGCCGATTGTATTTGGTTTAGGCTTGTTCGAGTTCGATCAGCGTGCCGAAGAAATCCTTGGGGTGCAGAAAGAGCACCGGCTTGCCATGCGCGCCGGTCTTCGGCTTGATATCGCCAAGCACCCGCGCGCCGGCGGCGACCAGCCGGTCACGGGCGAGGATGATATCGTCCACCTCGTAACAGATATGATGCATGCCGCCGGACGGGTTCTTTTCGAGGAAGGCTGCGATCGGCGAGTCCTGCCCGAGCGGCTGCAGCAATTCGACCTTGGTGTTCGGCAATTCGACGAAGACGACGGTGACCCCGTGTTCCGGCAGAGGCTGCGGCTGCGATACGGCGGCCCCCAGCGTGTCGCGGTAGGCGGCCGTCGCCGATGCGAGGTCGGGGACAGCGATGGCGATGTGGTTTACCCGGCCAAGCATGGTCAGACCTTGGTGACGAAGGCGGTGACAAGGGGCTTTTTGCCCCAGGCGTGATTTGCGGCCGCGCGGATGGCACGGCGCACGGCCTCCTGCAGCATGTCGATATCCTTGCGGCGGGCGCGCGGAATGCTTTCGATGGCGCTGATCGCCGCATCGTAGAGCGTGTCTTCCATCTCCTCGCCTTCGTCATCATAAACCGGCAGGCCGATCGAGACGAGATCGGGATCGCCGAGAATATCATACCGCGCGTCGAGCACGACGTTGACCGCGACATGGCCGACATAGGAGAGTTTCTTGCGCTCGCCGATCCCCATTTCGTCGAAATCGCCGATCAGCAGGCCGTCCTTGTAGATCCGGCCATGCGGCGCTTCGCCGATCACCTCGACCGGACCTGGCGCCAGCCGCAGGATGTCGCCATTGCGCACCCGCGGCACGATCGCGATGCCGGATTGCTCGGCCAGCTCCTTATGCGCCGTCAGATGCGTCGCCTCGCCATGCACCGGCACGACGATTTTCGGCCGGGTCCACTCATACATCCTCTGCAACTCGTTGCGGCGCGGATGGCCGGAGACGTGGACGAGTGCCTCGGTATCGGTGATGATATGCACGCCCTGTTCGACGAGGCCGTTCTTGATATCCTGGATCGCCTTCTCGTTGCCGGGAATGGCACGCGAGGAAAAGACGACAATATCGCCTGCCGCAAAGGCCACGTTGCGCATCTCGTCACGGGAGAGCTTGGCAAGAGCTGCCCGCGCTTCGCCCTGGCTGCCGGTCAGGATGACGACGACCTTGTCGCGCGGGATATAGCCGTACTCCTCCTCGGAGATGAAAGGTTTGACGCCTTCCATCAGTCCGATATCGCTAGCGACATCGACGACGCGCTTCAGCGAGCTGCCGAGCAGCAGCACCTCTCGCCCTGCCGCCTCGGCAGCCTCGGCTACGGTGCGAATACGCCCAACATTCGATGAGAAGGTGGTGATCGCCACCCGCCCCTCGGCATCCTCGATGATCTTGCGCAGGCTTTCCGACACATCCTTCTCGGAGGGTGAAACACCGTCGCGAAGCGCATTGGTGGAATCGCACATCAGCGCCAGCACGCCCTCGTCGCCAAGCTGACGAAAGCGAGTCTCATCGGTCAGAGGCCCGAGCGAAGGCTCGTGATCGATCTTCCAGTCACCAGTATGGATGACGTTGCCGGCCGGCGTGCGGATCATCAGCGACATCGGCTCGGGGATCGAATGGTTGACGGCCACACCTTCGATACTGAAGGGGCCGACATTGATCGTATCACCCGCCTTGAACGGCGTCACCGGCACTTCGCCGATCGTCGCCTTCTCGAAATTGCGTTTGGCTTCGAGCAAGCCCGATGTAAATGCCGAGGCGAAAACCGGAACATTGAGACCTGGCCAGAGGTCGGCAAGCGCCCCGTAATGGTCTTCATGGGCATGGGTGATGATGATCGCCTTGAGGTTTTTACGCTCACTGGCGAGGAAGCGGATATCGGGCAGCACGAGGTCGACGCCCGGCAGGTCAGGGCCAGGAAAAGTGACGCCGCAATCGACCATGATCCACTGGCGATGCTCGGGCGGGCCGTAGCCATAAAGAGCGAGATTCATACCGATCTCGCCAACGCCACCCAAAGGCAGGAATACCAATTCGTCCTGTTTCGCCATAATTTTCGTTTTTTCCGCTATCCAAAAAACACATCACCGGCGGCAATGGACATGATCCTGCCGGCGCCGGTATCGAGCATCAACAAGCCATTATCATCAATCCCGGCGAATTGTCCGGAAATCGACCGGTCCGGTAAATTGACCGTGATCTTTTCGCCGATGCCACAGGCGATGGCGCGCCAGCGGGCGGTGATCTCGGCAATGCCGCGACCCTGATCCCATATTTCGAGCACATCCGCCATCGCCGCGAAGAGATGAGCGAAGAGTTCCTCCGGCGAAGCCGCGCTCGCATGCTGGCGCAGGCAGGTGACGGGATAGAGCGGATTGTCTGGCATGACCGAGACATTGATGCCGATGCCGACGATCAGCGCATAACGGCCATCCGGCAGCCCTTCGCCTTCGACCAGGATGCCGCAGGTCTTCTTTCGGCCGATGAGAATATCGTTCGGCCATTTGACCTCAAGCGGTTCGCCCCCAGGCGGCAGTACCCTGCGGATGGCCTGATGAACGGCAACGGCAACCGCCAGCGGCAGCGAGCCGAGGCGCTCCATCGGCGCCGGGTCGATCAGCAGAAGAGATGCGTAGAGATTGCCGCGTTCGGAAACCCAAAGCCTGCCGCGACGGCCGCGGCCGCCGGTCTGCCTCTCGGCCGTCACCCAGAGATTGCCGGGATCGCCCGCCCGGGCTCGGGCGAGGCATTCGCTATTGGTGGACGATGTTTCCGACAGAGCCTCATGCCTGATATCGCCGAGCGATATCCGGCGTCGTCCGTCGGAGGCCATCAGAAGAGCGTCGCGGCGGCAAGCTCTGCCGCGCCGCCGATCGGGCCGCCGATGAGGACATAGGCGGTGACGAAGAGACCGGAGAGACCGAAGACCAGCCGCAGGGAAGAAGAGACACGGGCGAATTCGCCGGTCGCCTCATCGAACCACATCAGCTTGATGACGCGCAGATAATAGTAAGCGCCGACGACCGAGGCGAGAACGCCGATGATGGCAAGCGCATAAAGCTTGGCTTCGATCGCTGCAACAAAGACGAAGTACTTGGCGAAGAAACCGGCGAGCGGCGGAATGCCCGCGAGCGAGAACATCAGCGCCGTCAGCACCACAGCCATGAACGGGTTCGTGGTAGACAGGCCGGCGAGATCGTTGACATTCTCGACCATTGTGCCGTCCTTGCGGCGCATCGACATGATGATCGCGAAGGTGCCAAGCGTCATGATCATGTAAATGACCATGTAAAGCATGACGCCGGAAACACCGGTCTGGTTGCCGGCGGCAAGGCCGACCAGAGCATAACCCATGTGGCCGATCGAGGAATAGGCCATCAGTCGCTTGATGTTCTTCTGGCCGATCGCGGCGAACGAGCCGAGCAGCATCGAGGCGATCGAGATGAAGACGACGACCTGCTGCCAGTCGGCCAGAACCGGCTGGAAGGCGGTGATGACCATGCGTGTCATCATCGCCATGGCGGCAACCTTAGGGGCTGCGGCAAGGAAGGCGGTGACCGGCGTCGGCGCGCCTTCATAAACATCAGGCGTCCACATGTGGAAGGGAACGGCCGAGATCTTGAAGGCGATGCCGGCGAGGATGAAGACCAGGCCGAAGACGAGGCCGAGCGAACGTGCGCCCTCAACCGAAAGCGCCTGGGCAATCTCGGCGAAATGGGTGTGGCCGGTGAAGCCGTAGACCAGCGACATGCCGTAAAGCAGCATGCCGGAGGACAGCGCGCCGAGCACGAAATATTTCAGGCCGGCTTCGGTCGACTTCAGGCTGTCGCGGTTGATCGCGGCGACGACATAAAGCGCCAGCGACTGCAGTTCCAGCGCAAGATAGAGCGAAATCAGGTCGTTGGCCGAGATCATCAGCAGGATGCCGAGGGTCGCAAGCACCAGCAGAACCGGGAACTCGAACTTGTCGAGCTGATTTTCGCGGGCATGCCCCATCGTCATGAACAGGGCGACCAGCGAACCGATGAGCGCCACCAGCTTCATAAAGCGCGAGAAGCCGTCAGCCATGTAGACGCCGCCGAAGGCGAGGCCTTCCGCCGGCACGAAGAGCAGCCACAGGCCGGATGCGAGCAGCAGGACGATGGCGAGGCCGGTCACGACAAGGCCCGACCGCTCGCCTGAGAAGACGCCGACCATCAACAGGACCAGGGCGCCAACCGCGAGGATGAGCTCCGGCGCGGAAAGATGCAGACTGAGGAGAATTGTTTCAGCGGTCATGTCCGATAAGTCCCGTCATCATTTCATAGACAGCGCAACGTTCTGCGCTGCGTGCACGGCGGCCGTGTAGTTGTTGACCAGCAGATCCACCGAGGCGGCCGTCGCATCGAAGACCGGAGCCGGATAAACGCCGAAGAAGATCGTCAGCGCGACCAGCGGATAGAGGATCAGCTGTTCGCGTCTCGAAAGATCGAGCAGCGCCTTCAGCTTTTCCTTCTCCAGCGCGCCGAAGATCACCCGGCGATAGAGCCAGAGCGCATAGGCAGCAGAGAGAATGACGCCGGTGGCGGCAAAGAGCGCGACCCAGGTGTTGACCCGGAAGACGCCGATCAGCGTCAGGAATTCGCCAATGAAGCCAGACGTGCCGGGAAGCCCGACATTGGCCATGGTGAAGACCATCATCGCCACGGCATATTTCGGCATGTTGTTGACGAGGCCGCCGTAAGCGGTGATCTCGCGGGTATGGGTACGGTCATAGACGACGCCGACGCAGAGGAAGAGCGCGCCGGAGACGATGCCGTGCGAGAGCATCTGGAAGATCGACCCCTGAACACCCTGCATGTTGGCGGCAAAGATGCCCATGGTCACGTAGCCCATGTGCGCCACGGAGGAATAGGCGATCAGCTTCTTGATGTCATCCTGCATCATCGCCACCAGCGAGGTGTAGATGATGGCGATGACCGACATGGCGAAGACGAGCGGTGCGAAATAGTCGGAGGCGACCGGGAACATGCCGAGTGAGAAGCGGATGAGACCGTAGCCGCCGAGCTTCAGGAGCACGCCGGCCAGGATCACCGAGCCTGCCGTCGGCGCCTGAACGTGCGCATCCGGAAGCCATGTATGAACCGGCCACATCGGCATCTTCACCGCGAAAGAGGCAAAGAAGGCAAGCCAGAGCCAGGTCTGAAGCGCCGGCGGGAACTTGTAGGCGAGCAGCGCGGTGATATCGGTCGTGCCGGCCTGCCAGTACATCGCCATGATGGCGAGCAGCATCAGCACCGAGCCGAGCAGCGTGTAGAGGAAGAACTTGTAGCTCGCATAGACACGATCTCTTCCGCCCCAGACGCCGATGATCAGGAACATCGGGATGAGGCCCGCTTCGAAGAAGACGTAGAAGAGCACGATATCGAGCGAGACGAAGACGCCGACCATCATCGTTTCCAGGATGAGGAAGGCGATCATGTATTCCTTCAGGCGCTTCTCGATCGAGAGCCAGCTTGCCAGCACGCAGAAGGGCATGAGGAAGGTCGTCAGGATGACGAACAGCATGGAGATGCCGTCGACGCCGACATGATAGCCGATGCCGGTGCCGAGCCAGTCAAGCTTTTCCAGCATCTGGAAGCCGGGATTGGCATTGTCGAAGCCGATCCAGATGACGAGCGAGACGATGAAGGTGAAGACGGTGGTGAACAGCGAAATCGCCAGCACGTTCCTCCGGCCGCTTTCGCTGTCGCCATTCATCAAGAGCAGGAGCACCACGCCGGCGAGCGGCAGGAAGGTGACCGTTGAAAGAATAGGCCAATCGGTCATCAGAAGGAACTCCCGAGCATCATCCAGGTAACGAGCGCCGCAATGCCGATGAGCATGGCGAAGGCATAGTGATAGAGGTAACCGGTCTGCAGGCGGACCACGCGATCGGTGACGGCGACGACGCGGGCGGCTACACCGTTCGGGCCGTAGGTATCGATGACGCCGACGTCACCCTTCTTCCACAGGAAGCGGCCAAGGGCCCTTGCCGTGCGGACGAAGAGGAAGTCGTAGAGTTCGTCGAAATACCACTTGTTGAGCAGGAAATGATAGAGAACCCGGTGCTGCTTGGCGAGCACGCGCGGCGTCTGCGGCGAGCGGATATACATGTACCAGGCGATGACGAAGCCGATCAGCATGGCGATGAAGGGGCTCAGGCCCACCAGCGCGGGAACATGGTGGAATTCTTCGACGAGTTCGTTCTCGGCGCCGGTAAAGAGCGCGCCCTTCCAGAACTCGGCATATTCCTCGCCGTAGAATCGGCCTTCGAAGATCACACCCGCCAGCACCGCGCCGATCGCCAGGAGATAAAGCGGCACCAGCATGACCTGCGGCGATTCGTGGACGTGGTGCATGACCTCGTGCGAAGCGCGCGGCTTGCCGAAGAAGGTCATGAAGATCAGGCGCCAGGAATAGAAGCTGGTGAACAGAGCCGCGATGACCAGAAGCGAGAAGGCAAAGCCCGCGACCGGCGAATGCGAGGCATAGGTCGCCTCGATGATCACGTCCTTGGAGAAGAAGCCGGCAAAGCCGATCGGCGTGAACGGAATGCCGACGCCGGTGATCGCCAGCGTGCCGATGATCATCAGGATGCCGGTCACTTTAATGTGCGGCCAAAGCCCACCCATATAGCGCATGTCCTGCTCGCCATCGACGGAATGGATGACCGAGCCGGCGCAGAGGAAGAGCAGCGCCTTGAAGAAGGCGTGGGTGAAGAGATGGAAGATCGCCGCGCCATAGGCCCCTACCCCCAGCGCCACGAACATATAGCCGAGCTGCGAGCAGGTGGAATAGGCGATGACGCGCTTGATGTCGTTCTGCACCAGGCCGACGGTTGCCGCGAAGAAGGCGGTGATCGCGCCGATCACGGTAACGACGATCAGAGCGTCCGGCGACAGTTCGAAGAGCGGCGACATGCGGGCGACGAGGAAGACGCCGGCGGTGACCATGGTGGCGGCATGGATGAGAGCCGACACCGGCGTCGGGCCTTCCATGGCATCAGGCAGCCAGGTGTGCAGCAGGAACTGCGCCGACTTGCCCATCGCGCCCATGAACAGCAGTAGGCAGATGCCGGTCAGCGCATGCGCCTTGTCGAGCTGCATGCCGAAGAGGTTGAGGATCACTTCGCTCGCCTCACCTCCGCCTTCATGCGGGGCGAAGTTCGATGCATTGGCGAAGATCGTATCGAGGTTGATCGAACCGAACAGCACGAAGACGCCGGCAATGCCGAGCACGAAGCCGAAGTCGCCGACGCGGTTGACGATGAAAGCCTTCATCGCTGCGGCCGTCGCCGACGGCTTCTTGAACCAGAAGCCGATCAGCAGATAGGAGGCGAGACCGACGCCTTCCCAGCCGAAGAACATCTGGGCAAGGTTGTCGGCCGTCACCAGCATCAGCATGGCGAAAGTGAAGAGCGAGAGATAGGCAAAGAAGCGCGGGCGATGCGGATCGGTATGCATGTAGCCGATCGAATAGATATGCACCAGCGTCGAGACCGTGTTGACCACGATCAGCATGACTGCGGTCAGCGTGTCCACGCGCAGCGACCAGGAGACGTCGATGCCGCCCGACTGGATCCAGCGCAGCACCTCGACCTTGATCGGGCCGCCTTCAAGATGGCCGATGCCGACGTTGAAAAAGACGATCCAGGAGAGGATGCCGGCGATGATCATCAGGCCGCTGGTGACATATTCCGAAGCCTTGGCGCCGATGGCGCGGCCGAACAGGCCGGCGACGATCGCACCGATCAAGGGAAGAAAGACAATAGCCTTATAGAGGAACATGAGCCACTCAGCCCTTCATCATATTGACGTCTTCGACCGCGATCGAGCCGCGGTTGCGGTAGAAGACAACGAGAATTGCAAGACCGATCGCCGCTTCGGCAGCCGCGACCGTCAGAATGAACAGTGCGAAGACCTGGCCGACAATGTCGTTCAGGAATGATGAGAAGGCGACCATGTTGATGTTGACAGCAAGCAGGATCAGTTCGACCGACATCAGGATGACGATGACGTTCTTGCGGTTCAGGAAGATGCCGAAAACGCCGAGCGTGAAGAGGATGGCGCTGACCGTCAGGTAGTGGGAAAGTCCGATGACCATGTTCTTTGTTCCTTGACCTGCCTTTAGACGCCCTGCCCCGGCTTGACCGTAACCACCTCGACGGCGGTGGCGGGCGTGCGGGCAACCTGCCTGGAAATATTCTGCCGCTTGATGTTGGTGCGATGCCTCAGCGTCAGCACGATCGCGCCGATCATGGCGACCAGCAGCACCAGGCCGGCAATCTGGAAGAAATAGACGTAGTTGGTGTAAAGCACGTCGCCGAGAGCGGCCGTATTGGTGCGCTCGCTTAGCGCCGGGATCGGCATGGCGACTGATTTGGCGATTTCAGGCGAGATGACGCTGCCGCCGATCACGACGATCAGCTCGGCCGCCAGGATGATCCCGATCAATCCGCCGATCGGCGCATATTCGAGCACGCCTGCCCTGAGCTCTGTGAAGTCGATGTCGAGCATCATCACCACGAAGAGGAAGAGCACGGCGACGGCGCCGACATAGACGACGAGCAGGATCATCGCCAGGAACTCGGCGCCGAGCAGCAGGAACAGGCCGGCCGCGTTGAAGAACACCAGGATCAGAAACAGAACCGAGTGAACCGGGTTCTTCGCCCAGATGACCATGAACGCCGACGCCACCGCGACAAAGGCGAAAAGATAGAAAAATAGAGCCTGCAGACCCATGTTGGTGCCTTTTTCATCTTCCCCCGGGCAGCCGGGAGTTTTCCCTGCCCGATGAAGCTTCGCGGCTCTCGCCGGCAAAGCTTTTGTGCATATTCACCGCGACAGGAGCGAGCAGCTCCATCGCGGCATTTCATATCTCAATCAGCGATACGGCGAGTCGATCGCGATATTGCGGGCGATTTCGCGCTCCCACCGGTCTCCATTATCGAGAAGGCGTGCCTTGTCGAAATAGAGCTCTTCGCGGGTTTCCGTCGCAAATTCGAAATTCGGACCTTCGACGATCGCGTCGACCGGGCAGGCTTCCTGGCAGAAGCCGCAATAGATGCACTTCACCATATCGATGTCGTAGCGCACGGTGCGGCGCGTGCCGTCGTTGCGACGCGGACCGGCCTCGATGGTGATCGCCTGGGCAGGACAAATCGCCTCGCAGAGCTTACAGGCGATGCAGCGTTCCTCGCCGTTCGGATAACGGCGCAGCGCATGCTCGCCGCGGAAGCGCGGCGAGACCGGACCCTTTTCGAAGGGGTAGTTGATGGTCGCCTTCTGGCGGAAGAAATAGCGCATCGACAGAAAGAACGCGCCGAAGAATTCCTTGAGGAACAGTGAGTTGATGGAGCTGGACAAGCTTGCCATCTTCAACCTCCAATTTTGCCGGAAACGAGAGCGGGCATCATTACGCCCATCCCATCAGTTTCAGCACGAATGCAACGATAATGACCATGGCGAGCGACAGCGGCAGGAAGACCTTCCAGCCGAGGCGCATGAGCTGGTCGTAGCGGTAGCGCGGAACGAAAGCCTTGACCATCGCGAACATGAAGAACACCAAGCAGGCCTTCAGCGTGAACCAGATGATGCCGGGAACCCAGTTGAGGATCCAGATATCGACCGGGGGCAGCCAGCCGCCAAGGAAGAGGATCGTCGTCAGCGCGCACATCAGGCAGACGGCCGCATATTCGCCGAGCATGAACATCATGTATGGCGAGGAGCCGTATTCGACCATGAAGCCGGCAACGAGTTCCGACTCGGCTTCCGGAAGGTCGAAAGGCGGGCGGTTCGTTTCGGCGAGCGCCGAAATGAAGAAGACGATGAACATCGGGAACAGCGACAGCCAGTGCCAGTCGAGGAACGACGCCGGCAGGCCGAGCATGGTGCCCACGCCATTGTGCTGCGCATTGACGATATCGGTCAGGTTGAGCGATCCGACGCAGAGCAGAACGGTGACGATGACGAAGCCGATCGAGACTTCATAGGACACCATCTGTGCGGCCGAGCGCAGCGCGCCGAGGAAGGGATATTTCGAGTTCGAAGCCCAGCCGCCCATGATGATGCCATAGACTTCGAGCGAGGAGATCGCAAAGATATAAAGGATACCGACATTGATGTTGGCGATCACCCAGCCGTCGGCGAGCGGCACCACCGCCCAGGTCGATAGCGCCAGAAGCACCGTCACCAGCGGCGCCAGCAGGAACACCGCCTTATTGGCGCCGGCCGGAATGATCGGCTCCTTGAAGACGAACTTCAGGAGGTCGGCGAAGGACTGGAACAGGCCGAAGGGACCGACGACGTTGGGACCGCGGCGCAGCTGCACCGCCGCCCAGATCTTGCGGTCGGCAAGCAGCACGTAAGCGATGAAGACGAGCAGGCAGACGAGAAGCAGCAGCGACTGACCGATCATGATGATCGCCGGCCAGACATAGGTTGAGAAGAAAGAATCCATGAGTTCCTGCCCTTACTCTGCCGCGACTTTGAAGTTGTTGCGGGCCAATGCCGAGCACTCGGCCATGACAGCCGAGGCACGCGCTATCGGGTTCGTCAAATAGAAGTCTTTCACCGGCGACGCAAACCCTGACTTGTTCATCTTGCCGGCTTTTTTCGCGACTGCGGCAATTTGGGCGCTATCGGTTTCGGCGATCTCGTCGATGGCGGCAAAATGCGGGAAAGCGGCATAGAGCCGGCCACGCAGTTCACTCAGCGAATCGAAGGGAAGCTTCTTGCCGAGCACGTCGGACAGGGCACGAATGATCGCCCAGTCCTCACGGGCATCGCCCGGCGCAAAGCCTGCTCGGTTGCCCATCTGGACGCGGCCTTCGGTATTGACCCAGGTGCCGGATTTTTCGGTATAGGCGGCGGCCGGCAGGATGACGTCAGCGTGATGGGCGCCGTTGTCGCCATGTGAACCGATATAGACGGTCAGTCCGGCTTTCTTGGTCGTAAAATCGAGTTCGTCGGCGCCGAGCAGGAAGAGCACGTCCATCGTCGTCAGCATTTCAGCGGCATTGACGCCCTTGGCGCCCGGCACGAAGCCGAGATCGAGGCCGCCGACACGCGAAGCGGCGGTATGGAGGACGGCGAAGCCGTTCCAGCCGTCGACGACTGCACCGACCGAACCGGCAAGCTTGGCGGCACTGGCGAGTACGCCGGCGCCATCGCTGCGCGACAGCGCGCCCTGGCCGATGATGATCATCGGCTTGGCGGCGTTCTTCAGAACATCAGCAAAGGCATGGCCGCCGTCGACCAGATCCTTCAGCGTGTCGGGACCACCGCCGAGATAGTCATAGCTGTAGCGCAGTTCGCCGGGCTCACCGATCACGCCGATCGGGAACTTGCCGCGGCGCCAGCGCTTGCGGATGCGGGCGTTGAGGATAGCCGCCTCGAAACGCGGATTGGCGCCGATGATCAGCAGCGCGTCGGCCTGGTCGATGCCTGCAATCGTCGGGTTGAAGAGGTAGCTTGCACGGCCGAGCGACGGATCGAGTGCCGTCCCATCCTGGCGACAGTCGAGATTAGCCGATCCCAGCGACTTGACCAGCTCGGAGAGCGCATACATTTCCTCGACGGAAGCGAGATCGCCGGCGATCGCGCCGATCTTGTCGCCTGAAGTGGCGCTGACAGCAGCCTTGATGGCGGCGAAGGCCTCGGCCCAGCTGGCCGGCTGCAGGCGGCCGTCGCGGCGGACGTAAGGCCGGTCGAGGCGCTGGGTCTTCAGGCCGTCCCAGATGAAACGGCTCTTGTCGGAAATCCACTCTTCGTTGATCGCCTCGTTGACACGCGGCAGGATGCGCATGACTTCACGGCCACGGGTGTCGACGCGGATCGCCGAACCGACGGCATCCATGACGTCGATCGATTCGGTCTTGTTCAATTCCCAGGGGCGGGCGGTGAAGGCGAAGGGCTTGGAGGTGAGCGCGCCGACCGGGCAGAGGTCGACGACGTTGCCCTGCAGTTCGGAGGTCATCGCCTGTTCGAGATAGGTGGTGATCTCGGCATCCTCACCGCGACCGATCAGGCCGAGTTCGGAAATGCCGGCAACCTCGGTGGTGAAGCGGACGCAGCGCGTGCAATGGATGCAGCGGTTCATCACCGTCTTGACGAGCGGGCCGATATACTTGTCTTCGACGGCGCGCTTGTCTTCCTGATAGCGCGAGGTGTCGATGCCGAAGGCCATCGCCTGGTCCTGCAGGTCGCATTCGCCGCCCTGGTCGCAGATCGGGCAATCGAGCGGATGGTTGATCAGCAGGAACTCCATCACACCTTCGCGGGCCTTCTTGACCATCGGCGTGTTGGTGAAGACCTCGGGCAGTTCGCCGTTCGGGCCGCCGCGGATGTCGCGCACGCTCATGGCGCAGGAAGCCTGCGGCTTCGGCGGGCCGCCCTTCACCTCGACAAGGCACATGCGGCAGTTGCCGGCAACCGACAGGCGCTCGTGGAAGCAGAAGCGCGGAACTTCGGCGCCGGCATCCTCACACGCCTGCAATAGCGTGAAATGATCCGGAACTTCGATCTCGTTGCCGTCAATCTTGAGTTTTGCCATCGTCGCTCAGTCCTGTTTCCCGTTTGCCTGATGACGGCAAACAAACCTGTTTTTGCAACATTCTCTTTGCCGAGCCGGATCTTTCGTCCTGCCGGCAGCCGATGTCGCCCAAATTGTCTGTCGCGCGTTCCAGACGCGGAACCCGCACCGGCATCTGCAGCGTGAGGCCCCGCCCCTTCGCCGATCCGCCCTATCTCCAGCCGGTTTGCACGGCCGGACAGTTCATTTCCTTCTGCGGCCCCGCCCGGCCAGAACCTTCGCCTGACTGATCCAGTCGTCACGCGCGATGCGGCCGTTAAAACCGAGCTCGCCGTCAAGCCGGGCGATATCCTCGTCGGTCCAGGCGGCGATCTCGGCGAAGCTGCGAATGCCCCTGGCATTCAACACCTGCTCCAGCTTCGGGCCGATGCCGGCGATCAGTTTGAGATCGTCGGCCTTTTCGGCCCGCTGAGCCGTCTTTGCCTTCACGGCCGGTTTTGGCTGGCTTGCCGGCACCGGCTCGTTTACCGCCTTGACGACTGTCAGTGTCGGCCCAGCCTTCCGCTCGACTGCAGGCTTCTCGGCCTCGGGTTTGCTGAGAGCCTGGCCGGCCGGGCGGATATTCTCCGGCCGGATATCGACTTCCGGCGCCGGCTCGTTCGGCGGCGTGTCGTCGAGGGCGGCAGCGAGCTTTCCGGTGGTCTCCAGAGCGCCCTGAAAGGCGCCGAAAAAGGCGCTCGCCATCTGCGTCGAGAAGCCGAAACCGATTGCCGTTGCGGCGGCAAAGGCTGCGGCAGGGTGCGCCATCAGCGGATGCACAGGCATTGCCTGCGCGTTTTCCAGCATCTCGGCGGCAAGACGGCCGAAGCCGGCCGCGAAATCGGCGGTCTCTTCCTTCTTTCCAATCTTCGATGCCTTGTCCGTCATGATTATTCAGCCGCCTCCAGAACCGCGCCGTGGTCCAGCGCACTTGCCGTATACTGGTCGATGCGCTTTTCGATCTCCGGACGGAAATTACGGATCAGGCCCTGCACCGGCCATGCGGCGGCATCGCCGAGCGCGCATATGGTGTGGCCTTCGATCTGCTTCGTCACCTGGAACAGCATGTCGATTTCGCGCTTGTGGGCATTGCCCTTGGCCATGCGCTCCATCACGCGCCACATCCAGCCGGTGCCTTCGCGGCAGGGCGTGCACTGGCCGCAGCTCTCATGCTTGAAGAAGGCGGAGATGCGGGCAATCGCCTTGATGACGTCGGTGGACTTGTCCATGACGATCGAGGCGGCCGTACCGAAGGAGGAACCGACGCCGCGCAGGCCGTCGAAATCCATCGGGCAGTCGATGATGTCCTTGGCCGGAACGATCGGGCAGGATGCGCCGCCCGGAATGACGGCGAGCAGATTGTCCCAACCGCCGCGGATGCCGCCGGCATGGCGGTCGACCAGTTCGCGGAAGGTGATGCCCATTTCCTCTTCGACCGTGCACGGCTTGTTGACGTGGCCGGAGAGCATGAAAAGCTTGGTGCCGACATTGTTCGGACGACCGATGGCAGAGAACCAACCGGCGCCGCGGCGCAGGATCGTCGGCGCGACAGCGATCGATTCGACGTTGTTAACGGTCGTCGGGCAGCCGTAGAGGCCCATATTGGCGGGGAACGGCGGCTTCAGGCGCGGCTGGCCCTTCTTGCCCTCGAGGCTCTCGAGCAGCGCGGTTTCCTCGCCGCAGATATAGGCGCCGGCGCCGTGATGGACGAAGATGTCCATGTCCCAGCCGAGCTTGTTGTTCTTGCCAAGCAGGCCGTAATCATAACATTCATCGATCGCCGCCTGCAGCGCTTCGCGCTCGCGGATATATTCGCCGCGCACATAGATATAAGCGGCATTGGCGCCCATGGCGAAGCTTGCGACGACGCAGCCTTCGATCAGCGTGTGCGGATCGTGGCGCATGATGTCGCGGTCCTTGCAGGTGCCGGGCTCCGATTCGTCGGCATTGACGACGAGATAATGCGGGCGACCGTCGCTTTCCTTCGGCATGAAGGACCATTTGAGGCCTGTGGGGAAGCCGGCGCCGCCGCGGCCGCGAAGGCCAGAGGCCTTCATCTCGTTGATGATCCAGTCGCGGCCCTTTTCGAGGATCTGCTTGGTGCCATCCCAGTGGCCGCGGCTCATCGCGCCTTTCAGGGACTTGTCCTTGAGGCCGTAGATGTTGGTAAAGATGCGGTCTTTATCTTGTAACATGCTTCACCTCTTACCGCGGCTTCTTGCCGAAGACCTTGATATATTCCGCTTCGCCGCCCTTGGCGAGCGCCTTGGCCTGCTTGACCCAGTCGTCACGCTCAATGCGGCCGCGGAAGTTCAGGTAGCCGTCGACCCATTCGCGCTCGACCTTCTTCCAGCCTGCGACCTGCGAGAAGGTGAAGATGCCGATTTCGTTCAACGTCGCCTCGATCTTCGGACCGACGCCGGAGATCATTTTCAGATCATCCGGTGCGGCGGGCTTCTCGATGCCGGCCGGACGGTTCTTGTCGGTCAGGCTGGGCTTGGCCGCCGGGGCGGCTTCCGCCTTGGCCGCAGCAGGCGCCGGCTCGGCAGGCGCCGTGCCGGAAACCGGCTGCTGCTCGGCTGCCTTGGCGTTTTTCGCAGCTGCCTTCGGCGCCGTTGCCGGCGTCTTCAAGGTCGCATTGGTCTCGGCATCGGTGCTCTTCGGGCGGCCGGCCTCGGAGGGCGGGATCGGGGCGCCGTCGGCCGGCACCGACACGGCTTCGGCATCGGTCTTCTTGGCGCGTGTCCTTGCCTTCGGCTCTTCCGTCGTCAGCGACGTCGGGCCGCCTTCAGGTGCTGAGAATATCCGATCGATCTGGGTGCCCGGCTTGATGCTCGCGCCATTGCCGGCGGCAAAGGTGTCGATGATCTCTTCGAGGCGCTCCGGCGTCAGGTCTTCGTACGTGTCCTTGCCGATCATCACCATCGGGGCGTTGACGCAGGCGCCAAGACATTCGACCTCTTCCCAGGAGAGCGTGCCTTCGGCATTGCGCTCGAAGGGATGCGCGTGGATCTTGCTCTTGCAGACCGACATCAGCGCTTCCGAACCGCGCAGCATGCAGGGCGTCGTGCCGCAGACCTGGACGTGGGCGCGCGTGCCGACGGGATGCAGCTGGAACTGCGTGTAGAAGGTCGCGACCTCGAGCACTCTGATATAGGCCATGTCGAGCATCTCGGCGATCTTTTCGATCGCCGCGCGCGTGACCCAGCCGTCCTGTTCCTGCGCCCGCATCAGCAGCGGAATGACCGCCGATTGCTGGCGGCCGGCGGGGTATTTCTGGATCGTCTTGTCCGCCCAGACCGCATTTTCATCGCTGAAAGCGAATGCGGCAGGCTGAAATTGATCTTCGGCTAATCGACGAACGGACATTCTTCCTCACGCCTTGTCAGTTTAGGGTTCCACACCGCGACGCGGTCAAAGACTGCATTTCGCAGGCATAGGCCGACTGGTCTTTCTGCATAAATACGACGAATTTGCCGCCGTTCGGAACGGCGGCCTTGATCTGATAGCCCTTGGACAAAAGCTCGCCCATGGACGATTGCTGCCCCGGCGGCGTCACTTCCTTATGACCCAGCGGCGTGCCGAGGGTGTCGGCCTCCTGGGCCGAAACCCCAGACGCCGAGAGAAGAATTGCGACGGCCAGCGGCAGAAGCTGCATCAGCGGTCCACCTCGCCGAAGACGATATCGAGCGAGCCAAGGACAGCAGCGACGTCGGCAAGCTGGTGGCCGCGGCACATGAAGTCCATCGCCTGCAGATGGGCGTAACCCGGAGCGCGAATCTTGCAGCGATACGGCTTGTTCGAGCCGTCGGAGACGAGATAGACGCCGAACTCGCCCTTCGGCGCCTCGACGGCGGCATAAACCTCGCCGGCAGGCACGTGGTAGCCTTCGGTGTAGAGCTTGAAATGGTGGATCAGCGCTTCCATCGAGCGCTTCATCTCGCCGCGCTTCGGCGGCACGACCTTGCCGTCGATCGA
The DNA here is from genome assembly GCF_030518245.1 of Rhizobium sp. CBN3. Lineage (NCBI taxonomy): Bacteria > Pseudomonadati > Pseudomonadota > Alphaproteobacteria > Hyphomicrobiales > Rhizobiaceae > Rhizobium > Rhizobium sp. CBN3. The sequence continues at coordinate 26,212 of NZ_JAULSE010000014.1, read as the reverse complement.
CGAGAAAGGACCGGTCTTCGCATCCGAGAGCAGGCGGTTGACGCATTGCTTCATGATGCGGACCGATTGGCGCATCTCGATCATGCGGATCAGGTAGCGATCGTAATTGTCGCCGTTCTTGCCGATCGGGATATCGAATTCGAGATCGGAATAACATTCGTATGGCTGGGCGCGACGCAGGTCCCAGGCAGCGCCCGAACCGCGCACCATGACGCCGGAGAAGCCCCAGGCCCAGCAATCTTCCAACGAGACGACGCCGATATCGACGTTGCGCTGCTTGAAGATGCGGTTGCCGGTCAGCAGGTCGTCGATGTCATCGAGCGCCTTCAGGAAGGGATCGCACCAGTCGCCGATGTCCTGTACAAGCTTTTCCGGCAGATCCTGGTGGACGCCGCCCGGACGGAAATAAGCGGCATGCATGCGCGAGCCGCTGGCGCGTTCATAGAACACCATCAGCTTTTCACGCTCTTCGAAGCCCCAGAGCGGCGGTGTCAGCGCGCCGACGTCCATGGCCTGTGTCGTGACGTTCAGGAGATGCGAGAGGATGCGGCCGATTTCCGAGTAGAGAACGCGGATCAGCTGGCCACGGATCGGGATCTGGATACCGAGCAGCTTTTCCACTGCCAGCGCATAGGCATGCTCCTGGTTCATCGGCGCGACATAATCGAGCCGATCGAAATAGGGCACCGCCTGCAGATAGGTCTTGGTCTCGATCAGCTTCTCGGTGCCGCGATGCAGGAGGCCGATATGCGGATCGACTCGCTCCACAATTTCGCCGTCAAGCTCCAGGACAAGACGAAGAACGCCGTGCGCCGCCGGATGCTGCGGTCCGAAATTGATGTTGAAGTTGCGGACGTTATGTTCTGTCATGGCGATGGGCTCGCGTTCTCAGATAACCAATGAGTGGCGGCGAAAGCCGCCAGCCGCCTTGAATTTATTGCTTCGCTTTTTCATCGCCGGGGAGAACATATTCAGTTCCCTCCCAGGGCGACATGAAGTCGAAGTTGCGGAATTCCTGTTTCAGTTCCACGGGCTCGTAGACGACGCGCTTCGCCGCGTCGTCGTAACGAACTTCGACGAATCCGGTCGTCGGAAAGTCCTTGCGCAAAGGATGACCTTCGAAACCGTAGTCGGTGAGGATGCGACGCAGATCCGGGTGGCCGGTGAAGAGCACGCCGTACATGTCCCAGGTTTCGCGCTCGAACCAGTCGGCGCCGGGATAGATGGGGCAAGCAGACGGAACCGGCGTATCCTCGTCCGTCGCGACCTTGACGCGGATGCGCAGGTTCTTCTTCGGCGACAGCAGATGATAGACGACGTCGAAGCGCAGCTCGCGCTGCGGCCAGTCGACGCCGCAAATATCGATCAGGTTGACGAATCCGCATTTGGCGTCGTCACGCAGGAAGGTCAGGAGCGCGATCAGGTTTTCACCCGTCGCCGTCAGCGTCAGCTCGCCATACTTCATCTGCGAAGCGGCGATCAGGTTGCCGCGCGCTTCGCCAAGATAGGAGGCAAGCTCAGTCAGGGCTTCACTCATATGCCTTGTCCTTAACCCTTAGCGTTCGATCGTGCCGGTGCGGCGGATCTTCTTCTGCAGCAGAAGCACGCCGTAAAGCAGTGCCTCCGCCGTGGGGGGACAGCCCGGCACGTAAATGTCGATCGGCACGACGCGGTCGCAACCGCGCACCACGGAATAGGAATAGTGATAGTAGCCGCCACCATTGGCGCAGGAGCCCATCGAGATGACATAACGCGGCTCGGGCATCTGGTCGTAGACCTTGCGCAGAGCCGGCGCCATCTTGTTGGTCAGCGTGCCGGCGACGATCATCACGTCGGACTGGCGCGGCGAAGCGCGCGGCGCAAAACCAAAGCGCTCGACGTCATAACGCGGCATGGAGAGCTGCATCATTTCGACGGCGCAGCAGGCAAGACCGAAGGTCATCCACATTAGGGAGCCGGTGCGAGCCCAGTTGATCAGTTCGTCCGTCGAGGTGACGAGGAAACCCTTGTCGGCGAGTTCGTTGTTGATCTCGCCGAAAAATGCGTCGTTGCTCCCGATCGGCTTGCCGGTCGACGGATCGATGATCCCCTTGGGCTGCGGCGCGACGAGCGGCTGATTGCTCACAGGGGTCACTCCCATTCCAGGGCTCCCTTCTTCCATTCATAGATAAAGCCGATGGTCAGCACGAGGAGGAAGACCATCATGGACCAGAAGCCGAACCAGCCGATGGCGCCGAAGGAAACGGCCCAGGGGAAGAGGAAGGCGACCTCGAGGTCGAAGATGATGAAGAGGATCGACACGAGGTAGAAGCGGATGTCGAACTTCATGCGGGCGTCGTCGAAGGCATTGAAACCGCATTCGTAAGCCGAGAGCTTTTCCGAATCGGGCGCTTTGAATGCCACGGCGAACGGCGCAATGAGCAGCGCCAGGCCGATAACGAGCGCAATGGCGATGAAGATAGCGATCGGAATATAGGAACTGAGCAGTTCAGTCATCATGTTCATCCTTGCTTGCCGGAGGCGCCAGGCGGCGCATTTGGGCAATTGCCCGGCAAGCGAACGTGCGTTGCAACAAGCCGTGGTTAGCGCAGCCGAAGCCCCGGCGCAAGACTTTTACAGAGGCAATTCGACGCGTCGCGCGCGGACATTATCAAGCAGATGCAACGATGTCGCGACAAATCCGCAGAAGTCGATTCAAGCTGCATGCCTGACCCTCGGAAACTGCATGGCTTTCGGAAGAGAATGGCGCGAGTGACGGGGCTCGAACCCGCGACCTCCGGCGTGACAGGCCGGCACTCTAACCGACTGAGCTACACCCGCGCATAATGGACGAAAGTGCCGGACGACGGCGCCTGAACGCCTGCTTTTTGAAATGGCGCGAGTGACGGGGCTCGAACCCGCGACCTCCGGCGTGACAGGCCGGCACTCTAACCGACTGAGCTACACCCGCACTTCATTTCAAGCAATCCGGATGCCTTCGCACCCTCACCAAAACGGCTCCCCGTTTCGATGAGCGGCTAACTACGGGGTTCGCCTTTTAGTGTCAAGCAGGTTTGGAGACAAAACCATGACAGTCGTTGAATTGTTTCGGCAAAGCCGCTGCCGGAAGAACGGAAAGCCGGCAATTCCAACCTCCGCCGCCGTAGCGAGGCATGATCAGAGCCGACGGCGCAGGCAAAACGGATAAGTCCGCCGCCTCCCCTGCCCTTTATCCACAGGCCGACTGAGCCCGAGCGGTAGCACAGACCAGCAGACGACTGCCAAAAAAATCAAAAAATCTTCACAAACACTCTTGCGGTTTTGCCGCGATCCGCATAGATCACGGCCACCAACGCAGCAGGCCGATCGGCTTCGCCAGCGATGGGCGATTAGCTCAGTTGGTAGAGCGCCTCGTTTACACCGAGGATGTCGGGAGTTCGAGTCTCTCATCGCCCACCATTCTTCCCCTCACGTTTCAAAGAGTGATGTCGACAGCCGCAGTCACATCTGCCGCTGATTGGCTCATGCAGCTATCTGCCTCTGCAGAGGCTGTCGGCTGGAAACGCGACCCGGCATTCGGCAAGATGTTCCGGCGCAGCATAGCTGTCCAGCAGGTCAAATGCGGCGCCGTCTGGAAACCAGGTTCCACCAAAACGGACTACTCCGGCCGCCCGGCCACCTCCTATTGGGCGAATGGATGGGGACCGGTAAAAGTGGGAGAATCGCCGCCCGGAAAGTCTTCGCGTTTGGAGGCTTATGACACCTGGAGGTGTGCCATGAGGGCTCTCAGCTCCGCATTGACGCTGTGCATCGCGATTGCCCTTGGCGCGCCAAGCGCCACATATGTCAGCCTGCCCGGATACGCGTTCAAAACGAATCCGAACTGTCAGCGCCACGTATCGAAGACCAAGTTTGACAGAAGATGCGACCAGCCGAGACTGGGTTTCAAGGACTTTACGCCTCCGCTGGTGACCGTGCTCGGGATCTGAAGATCCTGCTCGGCTGCCGGCAAATCATCCCTTCGCCAGTTCTTGATCCAACGCGGAAACTAGCCGCGAATCATCCGCGGTCACGTCGGGCGCAAAGCGGGCGGCAACTTTGCCGTCGCGGCCGATCAGGAATTTTTCGAAATTCCAGAGAATGTCGTCCTCGTCGCCGCCTGATATGCCGTGGGCATTCAGGCGTTCACGCATCGGACCCTCGCCCGTCGTCTTCACGCCCGATTTGGTCAGCTGCCGGTAGAGCGGGTGCTGGGCCTCGCCCTTGACCGAAATCTTCGAGAAGATCGGGAAGGTGACGTCGTAGGTGGTGGTGCAGAAATCGAGGATCTCGGCGTCGGTGCCGGGTTCCTGGCCCTTGAAGTCGTTGGCCGGGAAAGCGGCGATGACGAAGCCACGCTCGCGCTTTTCGCCATAGAGTCTTTCAAGCCCCTCATATTGCGGCGTGAGCCCACATTTCGAGGCGACGTTAACGATCAGAAGCACCCTGCCCTTGTACTCGTTCAGCGTGATCTGTCGACCATCCACCGTCTTGACCGGAATATCCAGCACATTGCCCGTCATAGGAACCTCCAATTGGCAAGGATCGTTCCTGCGAGCTTAGCGATATCGCCGCCATTGTCATCAGGGTGAAGGATCAACTCGGCGTCAGCACCCCCGGCGTCGCCGTTTGGCGACACCGGGGAAGCCCATCAGGCGGGCGAGGTTTCCCTTACGTCGTCGAGCAGGAAATGCACGACAAGGTAATCCGTCTTGTAGTGGCGGCCACTGTCCGAGACGGATTCGACGCTGCCGCCATCTTTTGGATGCCAGGGATGATAATGGGGGTTGGTGGTGATGAGCGTGATGGCCTTGCCGGCGAACGGTCCCTCGCCCAAGCGGAAGCGCATCTCGGCGAGCGGCCAGATTCGCTCGTAATCTTCCGTGGCGATGCGCGCCTTCAGCGCTTTCCGGTGCAGCGGCTCGCCGGCGCCGGGCTCGGCGGACGATTCCAGCATCACTTCTTCGGCATCGGCAATGATGGCATTGAACTCTTCCGGCCACATCCGTCTCATGAAGTCGCTCCTCCCAGGGCTCTTTCGTCATTTACAGGCGAAACTTAACCTTTTGTCCGAAAGAAGCAAATTCTTGTCATGCCGTTGTCATCCGCGTCGGCTGCTCCTACGTTCCCCTCGAACCGCACCAGGGCCGTCAGCCGCCCCAATCCCGAGATCAGAGATGAAGACACGTGAAGAAAGGCAGGCGCTGCGGGCGAGCATGCCGCGCACCCCGCTCAGCGCCCATCATATGGAAAACGCCCGGCTGCTGCCGGATCGCGGCGAACTGCTCTACAGGATCCCGAATGGCGGCATCGGCGTCGAAGTGGGGGCAGCCTTCGGCGAATATACGGCGGAGATCCTGGAAAAGAATCGCCCGGCCCAGCTTTATCTCATCGATCCCTGGTCGATGGATCGCTACAGCTCCGGGCTCGACGCGATTCACACGAATTTCGCGGCCGAGATCGAGGCCGGCCGGCTGCACCTGATGCAAGGCACATCGCTCGACAAGCTCGCCGAATTCGCGGATGACTTCCTCGACTGGGCCTATATCGACACCGATCATTCCTTCGAGCTCACCTGGCAGGAGCTCCTGCTCTGCGAGAAGAAGGTGAAACGGACAGGCCGCATTGCCGGCCATGATTTCTGCACCGGCAACACGGTCAAACCGATCGTCTACGGTGTCGTCGAGGCGGTTACGAAATTCTGCAAGGATTATGGCTGGCAATTCGAATTCCTGACGGTCGAATCGCACGCGCATTTTTCCTATTGCCTGAAGCGCCTCTGATCAGCTCACGCCTTGCCGGAATATTGATCGTCGCTGACCTTTTCCATCCAGTCGACATGACTGCCGTCCAATGCCTCGTGAATGGCAATATGCGTCATCGCCGTGTCCGGGCCGGCGCCGTGCCAGTGTTTTTCGCCCGGCGCAAACCAGACGGTGTCGCCGGCACGGATCTCGCGAATCTCCCCGCCCCAGCTCTGGGCAAGGCCCTTGCCCGAGGTGACGATCAGCGACTGGCCGAGCGGATGCGTGTGCCAGGCCGTGCGGGCTCCGGGTTCGAAGGTGACGGAGGTTGCCTTCACCCTTGCCGGCGCCGGCGGCTCGATCAGCGGATCCTGGCGAACGGCGCCGGTAAAATAGTCGGCGGCCGGTTTCGTCGAGGGGCGAAAGCCGGCGGGTTTAATCTCCATGATCGTTCCTTTCCATCCAATAGCGTTGAAGCCTTGTCTCCGGACGATATTTGATCGAGGCGACGGATCAAGACCGGATCGGCAATTGCCGCACAGTTGCCCGCCTGATAGGCCATTGTCTTTCATAACCTAGGGAGATGTTCATGAAACACCATGCTTTCGGCCGCATGCCCTTCACCATCACCAATGTCGGCTTCGGCGCCTGGCAGATCGGCGGCTCCTGGGGCGACATCAGCGAGGAGGATGGGCGGGCGGCGCTGAACGCCGCGCTCGACGCCGGTATGACGTTCATCGACACGGCGGATGTCTACGGCGACGGCCGCTCGGAAAAGATCATTGCCGATGTCTTGAAGACACGCGGCGGCGAGCGCCCGATGGTCGCGACCAAGGCTGGCCGTCGCCTCAACCCGCATGTGGCGGAAGGTTATACCAAGGCCAATCTCGAAGGCTTCATCGACCGCAGCCTGGAGAATCTTGCGGTCGATAGTCTCGACCTCGTGCAGCTGCACTGCCCGCCGCGCGAGGTGCTTTACCAGCCTGAGGTCTTCGAGAGCCTGGACACGCTGCAGAAGGCCGGCAAGATCAAGGGCTATGGCGTCAGCGTCGAAAAGGTCGAGGACGGGCTGAAGGCGATCGAATATCCCGGCGTCGTCAGCATCCAGATCATCTACAACATCTTCCGCCAACGCCCCGACCATCTGTTCTTCGCCGAGGCGCGCCGCAGGAACGTGGCGATCATCGCCCGCGTGCCGCTCGCAAGCGGCCTTCTCTCCGGCAAGATCAGCCGCGAGACGCAGTTTGCCAGCGACGACCACCGCAATTTCAACCGCCACGGCGAAGCTTTCGATGTCGGCGAGACCTTTGCGGGCGTACCCTTCGAGGTCGGGCTGCAGGCGGTCGAGGAAGTACGCAAGCTGGTGCCGGCCGGCGCCACCATGGCCGCCTTGGCGCTGCGCTGGATCCTGATGAGCGATGCGGTCACCGTCGTCATCCCCGGCGCCCGCAATGCCGAACAGGCGAGAGCCAACGCGGCTGCCGCCGACCTTGCGCCGCTTTCAGCGGATGTCATGGCGACGACGCGTGAAATCTACGAGCGGCTGATCGCGCCGCATGTGCATCAGCGCTGGTAAGTCCTGATGGACCGTTCAAGCCCGGCTGGCCGCTTGGCCGGGCCTGAGACATCATCCCAAGAAGGACCGGATCAGACCGTCACGACAATCTTGCCGAACTGCTCGTTCGATTCCAAGAAGCGGTGCGCCTCGACGATCTGCTCGAAAGGGAATGTCCTTGATATGACAGGCTCCAGCGCGCCGGACGCGAGCCCTTCGAAAATAAAGGTCTTTGCAGCCTGCAGCCGCGCCGGATCGCGGAGGATCTCATGGACGAGATAACCGCGTAGCGTCAGGCCTTTGCCGAGCACCGCAGAAAGCGGAAACGGCGTCGGCTCCTGATTCAATCCGCCATATTCGATGAGAATGCCGCCCGATGACATTGCCGCGCTCAGCGGTTCGAAGATGGGGCCGGCGACGGCATCGAAGACGACCCGCACGCCATCCCGGCCGGCGACGGCCTTCAGCTTCGTTTCCAGATCTTCCTCCTGTGAAGCGAGGACATGCGCAGCACCGGCATCGTGCAATGCCTTACGCTTTACGGAGGTCCTGGTAATCGCGATCGGCGTCGCACCGACCTTGTTGGCAATCTGGATCGCAGCAAGTCCCACGCTGCTCGAGGCAGCGGTAACGGCGACGAAATCACCTTTGCTCAACCCGGCAGTGTCGATGAGTGCGCCGTAGGCCGTCAAAAACGGCATCCAGACGGCAGCGGCCGCCTCCCAGGACAGCGTCGGCGGATGCCTGACGACAAATTCGGCGGGAAAAGTTATGAGTTCCCCATAAGCCGGCCACTGGACCATAGAGATGGGCGGGATGATGCTAACGCGGTCGCCCGGCATAAAACCATCCACCCCCTCGCCCACCGCCTCGACGATACCGGCCGCTTCGAGGCCGAGGCCCGAGGGCAGCGGCGCAGTTTCGATATAGACGCCTGACCGCAACAAAGCTTCAGCGCGATTGATGCCCAGCGCCTTGACACGGATCTGAACCAACCCCGACTGGGGCGCGGGAATCACTACATTCTCGATGCGGAGAACCTCGGGACCGCCAAGCTCATGAAAGCGGATTACGCGTGGCATTCGATATCAACCCCAAAATGATTGAACCGAATGATCTATGCCAAGCCGCCTCCAGAAGATAAATTGGCCCGCAGGTAAGACAGAAGAAACCAAGAGTTTGCAATATGGATCGTCTCACCAGCATGGCCGTCTTCGTGAAGGCCGTCGATCTGGGCTCATTCGCAGCGGCCGCCGCGGCCCTTGGCCTGTCCGGACCGATGGTCGGCAAGCATATCCGCTTTCTCGAGGAGCGCCTGGGTGTGAGCCTCATCAACCGGACGACGCGGCGCCAGAGCCTGACGGATTTCGGACGCGCCTATTACGAGCGCTGCCGGATGATCCTTGCGGAGACCGAGGCTGCGGATGCGCTTGCAGTCGATCATCTTTCCGAACCCTGCGGAAGGCTGCGCGTCACCATGCCCGTTCATTTCGGTCGGCGCTGCGTGGTCCCGATCCTAATCGAACTCGCTCAGCGGCATCCGAACCTCGAACTTGATCTATCGCTCAGCGATCCTGTCGTCGACCTCGCGGAGGGCGGCTACGATCTCGCGATCCGCACCGGCGAGTTGGAGGATAGATCGGGCGTCATTGCACGCCGTGTCGCGCGCCAGCGCATGGTGGTCTGCGCCTCGCCGGCCTATCTCGATGACCACGGCAGACCTGAGCAGCTCAAGGATCTCGGCGGGCACGATGCTATCGTCTATGCCCGCTCCGCCCGGTTCCGTCCGTGGCTTTTTCCACGCGGCGAAGAGCCACCGATTGAAATCAGGCCCAAGAGCCGTTTGAGGCTCGATGATCTCGATGCCATTGCCGATGCGGCAACGGCAGGCATGGGGCTCGCTTGGCTGCCCTCCTGGCTTATCCGGGACCGTGTGCAGGCAGGGATGCTGGTGGTGGTGCTGCCGGACGAGCCGGAATTCCCGTATGATTGTCATGCGCTGTGGCTACAGACATCGCACCTGCCGCTCAGGACTCGTCTTGCGGTCGACGCATTGGCGGCTGCCTTGCCCAAATTCATGACGTAGGCCATCGGCCGTTCAGGGGCGAATCGGCCAAAGAAAAAGGCCGGGAGCAAAACCCGGCCTTTAAGTATGATGGGAACGCGAACTCCGTTCGTGGCGGTCAAGTTGACCGGGAAGAACAGGGTTTCCCCGGACGAGTCGCTCATACCGTCATTATCGGTGACAGCGTAAGGCTTGCCCGATGCGTCGAAGGCGAAGCCTTCGAGCTTGTCGAGCACATAGCCGTTGGTCGCCGTCTTCAGTTCGCCGAGGAAATCGTGCGCTTCGGTCTTCTTCGCAACCGGCAGTTCGCCCCCGAGCTTGGCCGGCATCTGCGGGATCTTCCCGTCATTGACGTTTTCATCGCGCTCGTTTTCGGGCGCGATGGCACCAAACGTCTTTTCCTTGTTGAGGGCGGTGGAATCCGGCTGGCCGCCGAGATCGCAGGTGTTCTCGATCTTCGTCGTCGCCACGTCGACGATTGCGAGGCGGCCGGAGGGCTTGGCCTTGCTTTCGGAGGTATTGACGGCAACCAGCGCCTTGCCGGCGCTCGAGGTGACCGATGTCGGCTCGCCATCCATCATCAGCGCGCCGGCGGCTTTCGGGGCCTTGGCGCTGGTGATGTCGATGAAGCCGATCGCACCGAGCGGGCTGTCGCTATAGATCAGGGTGTTGCCGTCGTCGGTCGCGGTGATGATTTCTGCAGATGTCACCGACAGCTTGTCCTTGTCACCAGGCAGGTTCTGGGCGACCCGGGAAGGAGGCGATGCGGTTGAAGACCGGCTCGGCCGCAGCGGGAAAGGCAACAGATGCGAGAAGCACGGCAGCAAGCGCTGCCTTGCGGGATGAAATTGTCATGGAGACCCCCAATGTCGAAAGATCGAACAGAGGGGTTTTGCGGGACTGCCATGACAGAGACATGACAGCCGGCAAGATTTCAGAGGGTCGGCGTCAGGCTGCCTGCCTTTCCCGCCGCATCTCATTCCTCATGATGAAGAGCGATGCGGAAAGAATGAGTGCAGCGCCCAACCACAGATAGCCGGCGGGCGCATAACCGAAGAACAGCCAACCGGCGAGAACGTTGAGCGGCAGCTTCAGATCATCGAAGGGCTGGACATAGGCGGCGTCGGCGCTGGCATAGGCAAGGGTCAGTAGATATTGCGCCACGACCGTCAGGAGGCCCGCCAGGAGGAAGAGCGCGAGTGTCGTGCCTGTCGGCACTGCGAAGCCCGCGGCAAGCGCCAGACCGCCGTTGATCGGCGTCAGCAGCACCAACAGCCAGACGGTGATGGTCTCCGGCCTCTCGATACCGGTCAGGCTCTTGGTGATGAGCGACGAGGCACCCCAGAGCAGCGCCGAGAGTACCGGCAGGAGCGCTGCCCAAGTGAAGCTGTCCGACCATGGCTGGAGGATGATCATCGCGCCGGCAAAGCCGACACCGGTCGCTGCCCAGCGGGCCGGGCCGACGCGCTCACCGAGGAACAGGCGGGCGCCGAGAATGATGAAGAAGGGTGAGGTCATGACCAGCGCGATCGCCTGCCAGATCGGCACTGAGGCAAGACCGGAAACCCAGGCCTCGACACCAAGCGCGGCAAAGACGACGCGCACGACGTGCCGCCAGGGATAGTCCGTACGCATAGCCGCAAGGCCGGATTTGCGCAGGATGGGCAAGGAGAAAAGGAAGGCGAAGGCATATTGCCAGAAGGCTGCGGAGGCTGGCGGAAAGGCGAGCTTCATGGTCAGCCATTGGGTGACGACGTTGAGCAGCGAGAAGGCGACGCCTCCAAGCACCATGAAAACGGCGCCGGCAATGGCGCGAGATCGCGAGACTGCAAGGGAATTCTGATTCATGTCTTTCATCCGAATAGGGACCAACACAAATCAGGACGCATGAGCGACGATACGCGGAGGCGGGCAGTCCCCTGCCAGCTTGCGGTCATGCTCATTCTCTTTCATCCGGACTATACCGTCGGCTCCGGAATCGCACCGGATCTGCTGACCCCTCCCCGCCAAAGCTTCGGAAGGCGCTCGCGGGCTCGGGCAGCAGCCCTTACCGCCGGTGGGGACTTTCACCCCGCCCTGAGAACAGAATCGTTCGTAAAACAAAGCGCTGCCTGCGGCAAGCGGCAAAACAAAAGGGGTCCGGCAGTGCCGAACCCCTCGAAATCCTGCTCAGCCGTTCTCGTTTACGGCCGGCGGAAGATCAAATCAGCCGTTGACGGCGTCCTTCAGGCCCTTGCCGGGCGTGAACTTCGGCACGTTGCGAGCCGGGATATCGACTTCAGCGCCGGTCGACGGGTTACGGCCCTTCGTTGCAGCGCGATGAGAAACGGTGAAGCTGCCGAAACCAGCGAGGCGGATGTCGCCCTTGTTCTTGAGTTCGGCCTGGACAACGTCAAAAACCGCGTCAACAGCGGAAGCCGCGTCAGACTTCGTCAGCCCTGCCTTTTCGGCGACTGCGGACACGAGTTCATTCTTGTTCATGTTTCCACCCCTTTCTAAATGGTATGAAACGACTCAAATCTAAGCTAGGCGCAGATTAGGTTTCATCAGGCCCGCCGGGAACCCAAAAGCCCTGCAAATCAAGGAAAAGCAAGCGTCTCCATGACGTTTTCACAAAAAAGGCTGGCGTTTCCGCCAGCCTTTTCGCGTCTTTTGCGCCAATAGGGCACAAATGTGGCAAATGCCACTCAATGCGCTATGGTTGCGCCCGTGTCGTCGAGGCCTTCGACCGATGTGATGACAGGCGTTTCCACCGTGCCATCCCACTCGATCGGCTCCGGCCGGCGGATCAGCGCGTGCTTGATCACCTCGCCCATCCGGGAGACCGGGATGATCTCCATGCTGTTCTTCACATTGTCCGGAATCTCCGCCAGATCCTTGGCGTTTTCCTCCGGAATCAGCACCTTCTTGATGCCGCCGCGAAGCGCTGCCAGCAGCTTTTCCTTGAGACCGCCGATCGGCAGCACCCGGCCGCGAAGGGTGATTTCACCGGTCATGGCCACATGCTTGTTCACCGGGATGCCGGTCATGATCGAAACGATGGCGGTTGCCATGGCGACACCGGCCGACGGGCCATCCTTCGGCGTCGCACCTTCCGGCACGTGCACGTGGATGTCGTTCTTTTCGAACATCGGCGGTTCGATGCCGAAATCGACAGCGCGCGAGCGGACATAAGAGGCCGCCGCCGAGATCGATTCCTTCATGACGTCCTTCAGATTGCCGGTAACCGTCATGCGGCCCTTGCCCGGCATCATCACGCCTTCGATGGTCAGCAGTTCGCCGCCGACTTCCGTCCAGGCAAGACCGGTCACGACGCCGACCTGATCCTCGCCCTCGGCTTCGCCATGGCGGAAGCGCGGGACGCCGAGATAGTCGGCGATGTTGGCGGCCGTCACGTGAACGGACTTCGTCTTGCCCTTGATGATCTCGGTGACCGCCTTGCGGGCGAGCTTCATCAATTCGCGTTCGAAGCTGCGGACACCGGCCTCGCGGGTGTACTGCTGGCTGATCGCCATCAGGGCGTCGTCGCTGACCGAGAATTCTTCCGGCTGCAACGCATGTTCCTTGATAGCTTTCGGCAGCAGGTGCCGCTTGGCGATCTCACGCTTCTCGTCCTCGGTGTAGCCGGCGATACGGATGATTTCCATGCGGTCCATCAAAGGCGCAGGAATGTTCAGCGTATTCGCCGTCGTGATGAACATCACATCCGACAGGTCGTATTCGACTTCCAGATAGTGGTCCATGAAGGTCGAGTTCTGCGCCGGATCGAGCACTTCGAGCAGGGCCGAAGACGGATCGCCGCGGAAATCCATGCCCATCTTGTCGATTTCGTCGAGCAGGAAGAGCGGGTTGGACTTCTTCGCCTTCTTCATCGACTGGATGACCTTGCCGGGCATCGAGCCGATATAGGTGCGGCGGTGACCGCGGATTTCGGCTTCGTCGCGAACGCCGCCGAGCGCCATGCGGACATACTCGCGGCCGGTCGCCTTGGCGATCGACTGGGCGAGCGAGGTCTTGCCGACGCCCGGAGGGCCGACGAGGCAGAGAATCGGGCCCTTGATCTTGGTGGCGCGGGCCTGCACGGCGAGATATTCGACAATGCGCTCCTTGACCTTGTCGAGACCGAAGTGATCGGCCTCGAGGATCTTCTCGGCATTGTTGAGGTCGGCCTTGATCTTCGACTTCTTGCCCCACGGGATACCGAGCAGCCAATCCAGATAATTGCGCACGACGGTGGCTTCGGCCGACATCGGGCTCATCTGGCGCAGCTTCTTCAGCTCCGCCTCGGCCTTTTCACGGGCCTCCTTGGACAGCTTGGTCTTGGAGATGCGCTCTTCCAGTTCGCTCATCTCGTCGCGGCCTTCCTCGCCGTCGCCGAGCTCCTTCTGGATCGCCTTCATCTGCTCATTGAGATAGTATTCGCGCTGGGTCTTCTCCATCTGGCGCTTGACGCGCGAGCGGATGCGCTTTTCGACCTGCAGGACCGAAATCTCGCCTTCCATGAAGCCGAGGGCCTTTTCGAGACGCTGCTTGACGCTGGTCGTCTCCAGCATCTCCTGCTTCTCGGTGATCTTGATCGACAGATGCGAGGCGACCGTATCGGCGAGCTTGGAATAGTCGTCGATCTGGCTGGCGGCGCCGACCACTTCGGGCGAAATTTTCTTGTTGAGCTTCACATAGCTTTCGAATTCGGAAACGACCGAGCGCGACAAGGCTTCCAGTTCGACCGGATCGTCATGCGGCTCCTCGAGCACATGGCCGAGCGCCTCATAGAAATCCTCACGGCTCGTATAGGTGTCGATCTCGGCGCGGGCGCGGCCTTCGACCAGAACCTTGACGGTGCCGTCAGGCAGCTTCAGCAGCTGCAGCACGTTTGCCACGGTGCCGACATTATGGATCGCCGAAGGGTCCGGATCATCGTCGCTGGCGTTGATCTGCGTCACCAGCATGATCTGCTTGTCCGAGCCCATGACCTCTTCGAGCGCACGGATCGACTTTTCCCGTCCGACAAACAGCGGCACGATCATATGCGGGAAAACCACGATGTCACGCAAAGGCAGAACAGGGTAGGCAGTGCTGCTCGCTACAGACGTTTTCTTCGTCATTTTTTATCCTTTCCATCGTCCCGTTGCCGGGCTCTCTGCACGGCCGCTTGGGATCGGCCGGCACTCTCACTTGGCCTACAAGTGGAGGTTCTGACTACGCTTTTCAAGCCACGCTAACGCCCGCGTTCCCCGGATATGACAGCTTCGTTACAACGGAACACCCGCACTATGAAGCGCGTGGCTGGACCGGCGCTTACCACTTCCGACCCTGCTAAATACAACGCCAGCAATACACTCACGGAATCACTGCATCATTACCAAGCACCGCCCCTTGCGCAACATCGGCAAGGGCAAGCTCCAGTTCCCACCACCAAAATACTAACAGCGCCTCGGATGGTTTTTCAAATAGAAAGGGGCTCGCCCATGGCAAGCCCCTTAAAATAATGGTGTGAAAACCATGAGATTACGCGGAAGCGTTGGCTTTTTCTTCCTGACGATCGGCATAGATGTAGAGCGGACGAGCCGAGCCGCGCACCACTTCCTCCGAGATGACGACCTCGCGCACGCCTTCCAGCGTCGGCAGTTCGAACATCGTATCGAGCAGGATCTTTTCCATGATCGAACGAAGGCCGCGGGCGCCGGTCTTGCGCACGATCGCCTTGCGGGCGATTTCGCGCAGCGCATCTTCGTGGAAGGTCAGCTCCACATCTTCCATCTCGAACAGCCGCTGATACTGCTTGATCAGCGCGTTCTTCGGCTCGGACAGGATCTGGATCAGCGCGTCCTCATCGAGGTCCTCGAGCGTCGCCAGAACCGGCAGACGGCCGATGAACTCGGGAATGAGGCCGAACTTGACCAGATCTTCCGGCTCCAGTTCGCGCAGGACTTCGCCGACGCGGCGGTCGTCCTGAGCCTTGACGGTCGCGCCGAAGCCGATCGAAGTCTTCTCGCCGCGGGCGGAGATGATCTTGTCGAGGCCGGCGAAGGCGCCGCCGCAGATGAACAGGATGTTCGTCGTGTCGACCTGCAGGAATTCCTGCTGCGGGTGCTTGCGGCCGCCCTGCGGCGGAACGGAAGCGACCGTGCCTTCCATGATCTTCAAGAGCGCTTGCTGCACGCCCTCGCCCGAGACGTCGCGGGTGATCGACGGATTGTCGGACTTGCGCGAAATCTTGTCGACTTCGTCGATGTAGACGATGCCGCGCTGCGCGCGTTCGACATTGTAGTCGGCCGCCTGCAGGAGCTTCAGAATGATGTTTTCGACATCCTCGCCGACGTAACCGGCCTCGGTCAGCGTCGTCGCATCCGCCATGGTGAAGGGAACGTCGATGATGCGGGCGAGCGTCTGGGCCAGATAGGTCTTGCCGCAGCCTGTGGGTCCGACGAGCATGATGTTCGACTTCGCCAGCTCGACTTCGCCGTTCTTGGAGGCGTGCGCCAGGCGCTTGTAATGGTTGTGAACGGCGACCGACAGGATCTTCTTCGCCTGCCGCTGGCCGATGACATATTCGTCGAGGACCTTGATGATATCCTGGGGCGTCGGGACGCCGTCGCGGGACTTGACCATCGAGGACTTGTTTTCCTCGCGGATGATATCCATGCACAATTCGACGCATTCATCGCAGATGAAGACGGTCGGTCCGGCAATCAGTTTCCGGACTTCGTGCTGGCTCTTTCCGCAGAACGAACAATAGAGGGTGTTCTTGGAGTCGCCGCCGTTGCTGCCGCTGACCTTGCTCATATCACTTTCCTTCCAGCACGCCGCATTTCAAGGCGAAATCGCGGTCCACTCTATCAGCTCCTGGCGGCACTCCGTTTCCGGAGCCTTTGCCGAGAAGGGCTTCAGGGGCTACAAACCGGTCCCAATCAACCATGTCAGGGTTCCGGCGGCAACGAATTCCCCTTCGAATGCCGAATGCTATGTCATAAAAATTCAACATAGCATTAATAGTTACTATTAGCGTCTTCGTCGCCAGTTGAAAGCCTTGTTCGATCACAAATGAGATAGAACTGTGGCGAGGAAAACACCATCCCAATTAATTACTAGGCCTGCTCGCCTTCCATCTCGAGGCGTGACGTCAGAACCTTGTCGATCACGCCCCAACCCTGGGCCTCGTCCGCATCCATGAAATGGTCACGATCGAGCGTCTTTTCAACTTCCTCGTAGCTGCGGCCGGTGTGCTTGACATAGACCTCGTTCAGCCGGCGCTTCATCTTGAGGATATCGCGGGCGTGGCGCTCGATGTCCGAGGCCTGGCCCTGGAAGCCGCCCGAGGGCTGATGAACCATGATGCGGGAATTCGGGGTGGCGAAGCGCATGTCCTTATGGCCGGCCGCCAACAGCAGCGAACCCATGGACGCGGCCTGGCCGATGCAGAGCGTCGACACAGCAGGTTTGATGAACTGCATCGTGTCGTAGATCGCCATGCCGGCGGTGACGACGCCACCCGGCGAATTGATGTAGAGAGCGATTTCCTTCTTCGGGTTTTCCGCCTCGAGGAAGAGAAGCTGGGCGCAGACGAGCGTCGCCATATGATCCTCGACGGCGCCGGTCAGGAAGATGATGCGTTCCTTCAACAGACGGGAATAGATGTCGTAGGAGCGTTCACCGCGATTGGTCTGTTCCACGACCATAGGCACCAGGGCCATTGCGGTATCAACTGGGTTTCTCATGTGCGTCCTTTGTCAACGTCATGCCGGCAGGCCGGGAATCAAAGAAAATGTCTTATCCCTACATAGAGTGTCCCTGCCCTCCTCTTCAAGACACGCCTTGGGATAACGTTAAGAAGGCGGGGCAAGACGGCGAGGATTCGACGCCGGCAGCCTCTTTCTCGCAAACGCCTGTTGGCCGCGAGCCCTCGATGGCGTCTCCCCCCGCTTTTCTCCACGACAGGATGAAGGAAAGGTTACTCCATTCGGCAGCGCTCACGCACGTTTACCCAACGGAAAGCCTATCGCCAGATACCGGCCGAAAATCATGCCGCAGTGCAACGACATTAAGGAACTGGCGAGCTTCCTCCGCAAGGATGCGGGCCAACAGACAAGGTCGACGGGCAAGGGGTTGCTGCCGTGTTCAATATCGCTACAGGTCTCGCCATCTGGTGTTCGGAGGCCATGACGCTCGCTTTGGTGCTTTTCGTCGCCTGGCGCCACAATGTCAGAAACGAAGCCTATCTTTATTGGGGCCTCGGCTTCTTTCTGACCGCCATCGGCTTTGCTATGATCTCGTTGCGCAGCGAAATCCCCAGTCTGCTTTCCATCGAGGTGGGCAATGCCATCGCGCTGCTCGGCCAGAGCGCCTGGGTGGCAGGCTTTCTCGCACTCGACCGCAAGAAGATCGAATGGTGGGCTCTGCTGCCACCGGCAATCTGGCTGGCCGGGGTCTTTCTGCCCTGGGTCAACACCGATTATTCCAACCGCGTCGTGCTCTATAATCTCGCTTCGGCGACGGGCGCCACGGCATTGGCCATGGCGGTCGCCGCCGGCGACATGCGCCGCGAGCGCACCCGCATCAAGCTGATGGGCGTGTTCGTCATCCAGGGCGGCCTGTGTTTCGGCTCGGCGCTGACGATGGCGGTGACGCTGCCAAGCGATATCGAGGCGACCAATCTCGGCGGCGTCTCGGCCATGGCAAGCGCCTTCCTGCTCACCATCGCCTTCGCGCTCACCTGCCGACTGGTGATGGAGCGCTCCGAACGGCATCTGCGCGTAATGACGCTGACCGATTCCCTGACCGGCGTGCTCAACCGCCGTGGCCTGCTCGGCTATTTCGAGTCCATCCAGGAGAGAGCCCATGGCGAGCAGCGGCAGGTCGCGGTGATCCTTTTCGACCTCGACCATTTCAAGCGCGTCAACGACCGCTTCGGCCATCAGTCCGGCGACGCCGTGCTTACCGCTTTCGCACGCATGGCCCGGCAATATATTCCAAACAACATCTTCGGCCGCATGGGCGGCGAAGAATTCGCCGCCTTCGCGGCCGTCGCCGACCAGACGGAAGCCGAGGCGATCGCCGAAGCGATCCGCACCGAATTCTGCCGCCTTCCCGTCAGCACCGGCGAAGCGATCGTTCCGGTCACGGTCAGCATCGGTATCGCACTCGCCTCCTCGATCGAAGCCAATATCGACAAGCTGATCTCAGCCGCCGACCGGGCGCTCTATGCGGCCAAGGCCGCCGGCCGCAATTGCACGGTCACCTTCGGCGAAGAGGAAGCGGCGGCCCCGGCGCCGGCCACGCCGAGCACCACCGCTGGCGAGCTCGTGCCGACGGTCGACGACCAGGTCGAGGCGCTGCGGCGCATGGGCGCGCTGTCACGGGCCGGCTAGCCGTAAGTCAAAAAGCAGAATCAATCCCTAGGTTTGGACACGGATCTTAAAGCCATTGGCGCGTCCGATCGGGCGCGCCTGGTTCCGGCCGAACACTCCTCACCCACATCTTTTCGAGGGCCGGCAAATCCGCTAAGCCTTCGGTTCATGACGATACCGCCGTTTCTCTCGATCGACCCCGCCCTCCGCCACGTCTCGCTGGACGCCCGCAAGCCGGCCTTCTACGGCAACCCGAATGCCGTCTACGCCACGCTTCACGCCCATTGTCCGACCTTCTACTGGACCGAGCAGAAACAGTGGTTCTTCACCGGTTACGACCATGTGAACGGGTTGCTGCGCGACCGCCGCTTCGGCCGGCAGATCCTGCACATCGCCAGCCGCGAGGAGCTCGGCCTTGCGGAGCCGATGGCGCATCTTGAAAGTTTCGATCTCTCGGAACGTTATTCCCTGCTCGAGCTCGAACCGCCGGAGCACACGCGGCTGCGCACGCTCGTCAACCGCGCCTTCGTCTCCCGCCATGTCGAAAAGATGAAGCCGGAGCTCGCCGAGCTTGCCAACCGGCTGATCGACGGCTTCGCGGACAAGGGCGAGGTCGAGCTGCTCTCGGCCTTTGCCGACATCATCCCGGTGACGATGATCGCCCGGATGATCGGCATCCCCGAAGAGATGGGGCCGCAGCTGCTCGCCTGGTCGCATGCCTATGTCCGCATGTACATGTTCGGCCGCACCCGCCGGCAAGAAGAAGAGGCCGAACGGGCGGCCAGAGAATTTTCCGATTATGTCAGGGGGATAATCGCAGAACGCCGGGCCGAGCCGCGCGATGACCTGTTGACCCACATGATCCACACAGAGCACAAGGGCCAATACCTCACCGAAGAAGAGCTCATTTCAACGACGATCGTGCTGCTGAATGCCGGCCATGAAGCGACCGTGCACCAGATCGGCAACTCCGTGCACACCATCCTCGACAGCGGCTGCGATCCGGCAGAACTCTTCCGGGACGAAGCGGCGACGGAGCGCACCGTCGAGGAAACCCTGCGCATCTGCGCGCCCGTCCACATCTTCCAGCGCTGGGCGCTCGAGCCCGCGGAGATCGACGGCGTTTCCTTCAAGCGCGGCGACAAGGTAAGCCTCATCCTCGCCGCCGCCAATCTCGACCCGGCGAAATTCACCGATCCCCTCGCCTTCCGCCCCGACCGCAACGAGGCGCCGAACCTCTCCTTCGGCGCCGGCATCCATTTCTGCATCGGCGCACCGCTGGCGCGGCTGGAGCTCAACGTCGTGCTGCCGATCCTGTTCGAACGGCTTGCCGGCCTCAGGCTGGCGAAGACGCCCGTCGTAAAGGACGTCTATCATTTCCACGGGCTCGACCGGCTGGATCTCCGGTGGTGATCCGCTCAGGACGGCAGATCAGCGGAAGCTCTGCGCAGTGTGCCGGCGCGATCTCGCGGCATTACGCTGCCTGTTCGTGAAGCAGGCTGGTTATATCAAGCGCCGACATGGGTTTTCCGATCAAATAGCCTTGCAGCTGGTCACAGCCGGCCTCGCGCAAGACCGCTGCCTGGCGGATATTCTCGATGCCTTCGGCGGTAACGGGAATTTGCAGAGCGGTTGCCAAAGAGATAGTCGCCTTGAGAACATCGGCGCCATTCGAGGCCTGGTCGAGAGCGGAGACCAGTGAGCGGTCGATCTTCATCCGATCGAAGCCGAACTGCCGCAATGCACCGATGCTTGCATAGCCGCAGCCGAAGTCGTCGAGCGCGAATTTGATACCGACCTGCTTGAGGTGATCTATCGATCGACGCGCCTGATCCGGATTGGTCATGAGGACGCCTTCGGTGATTTCCAATGTCAGGCGCCTCGGATCGAAATCGAGTTCCTGCAGGAGGGATATGACTTCGGCGGCAAATTCCGGATTGCAAAGCTGGACCGGCGAAACGTTGACGGACAACGCCAGACCAGGCCAATTCTTGGCGTGCTCGATCGATGTTTTCAGCATGTGACCGCCGAGCGCATCAATGAGGCCGCATCTTTCGGCAAGCGAAATGAAAATCTCCGGACTGATATTTCCTGTCGCAGTCCGCCAGCGGGCCAGCGCTTCAAGACCGGTGACAACGCCCGTCGTCGCAGAAACGAGAGGTTGGAAAACGGCTTCGATCGCACCATTGCCGATGGCGTTTTTCAACAGAGTTTCCAGTTCGGCGACCCTTTGGCGCTCCCGATCCAGCTCGGGGTCGTATTCGATCGCCCGGCCTCTGCCATTTTCCTTGGCGCGGTAGAGCGCCATATCAGCCCTGCGTAAAAGCTCCAGAGGCTCGATGTCTGCGTCACGCGCAGCAGCGCCGATGCTCGCACCGACCTCGATCGTTCGTCCATCGATTTTGAAAGGTTCGGCAAACAGCGCCAGAATCGTCTCTTCTATCTCCTGACGCGCGGCCGTTCCGACCTGGACCAGAGCGAACTCGTCGCCCCCCAACCGAGCCACGGCAACGACTTCGGGGTGGCAGGCGATCAGCGCGTTCGAGACGATCCGGATCAGATCATCCCCGACCGCATGCCCCCAGGCGTCATTGACCGCCTTGAAACCATCGAGATCGACCAGGTAGAGCCGAGGCGGCAAAAGGTCCGAGCCTTCCAGGTCCTCCAGCAGGGTGAGAAGCCCATGCCTGTTCAGGAGGCCGCTCAGACTGTCGTGGTTCGCTTCGAAAATCGCTGCTTGCGCCAGTTGACGAAGACGGCGCGCTTCGGCTGCGCCCACTAGCAGAACGCCGGCCAGGAACAGCACGAGGATGATGATGGCGGCTGCAACGAAAGGGTAGACCTGTCGGAACACGGCGCTTCCCGGCGCTTTGCTTGGCCAGACGAGATGGCCGATTACGCCACCCTTCATATCCGTGATCGGTGTGTTCAGCAGACCCGGCTCGGGCGCGGCGGCAAGGCGCAAGCCCTCGAGTTCGTGTTCGTTCGAAAGCGTGCTGAGAACGTCCGAGTTGAATTGCTTGTAGAAGCTCAGCACGCTGAGCTTCGTCGGAAGCTCGCCTTCCGCTTGATAAGGCTGGATCGGTTGTGACGCGATGAGGGCGATGCCGGTTTCCGTCTTAATGAAATTGATCACCGGCGCCTGTCCGAAATCGGTGGCCGTATTGATCTGCCGGTAGAAGGCTTCGCCGAAAAAGGCGCTCGGCTGGAAGGGCTTGCCTTTGGCATAGGCGGAGACGATCGACGAGCGGTCGGGACCGGTCACGATGGCGCCGTCATAGAGCGGATAATCCTCGCTGGTTTTACCCCAGTTCTCATAAGCCCAATCCGCGGCGCCGGGAGATGCGATCGCCTTATAGGCATCATCCCATACGGCGTTATCCGTCGTCGTCGCGCTCAGGCGGCTGACAAAGGCTGCGATCGCCGCGCGGGAGGCGCGAATGGCCCTGGCATCGTCGATTTCGTTCGCCGACCGCGTCATCGTGGCGACGACATGCGCCATGAGGCCGGTCAAGACGAGCGCGACGACGAGGAAGAAAACGGTTGTCGCAATGATGGAAGACGTTTGGGTTCGAACGTGCCTACCCGCAAAATTCGACGACATGCCAATCCCGAAAAGATGAACTGTGAAGCCATGTCTGTGGTGACGGCAGGAGACATCATGTCCGCAATGCGCTGCAGATGAGGTCTAGCACTTGACGATGTAGGTCTCCTTAATGGGAAAGATCAAATGCCGTCTATCCGCGAAAGAGATGCGGTATTTCGGGGGAAACGCACAATAATCGCCGCAAACCGGGACAGACCGCCATCGCCAAAGCCGGCTCGCAGCCGCTGTTCAGACCTTGATTACATAGTCCTTGCGAGTCGTTTCAATGACTTCCCAGGTTCCCTTGAAGCCCGGCCTCAAGATCATCCGGTCGCCCGCCTTCAAATGCACCGGCTCACCGCCGTCCTCCGTGACGATCGAATGGCCTGACAGCAGGCTGAAATATTCCCACTCCTCGTAAACGATCCGCCACTTGCCGGCTGTCGCCTCCCAGATGCCGGAATAGAGGCCGCCGTCTCCCTCCTCCAGATTCCAGGTGCGAAATTGCGGATCACCGGAGATGATCCGAGCGGGCTCCGGGGCGCCGAACTCGGGTTCGACGCCATCGATGTTGAAGGTGATGAAATTCGTTACGGCCATCGTGGACTTCTCCGCTATCAGTGTCGTAAGCGGCAAGGGTCTGCGCGCGATTGTTTGAAATTTTTCAATTTGTCTCTCGTCACACAGGGCATTGACCGCGCTTGGGAACTCCAGGAGCCCCTTCTCCCATCACCTTGAGCGACATTTGTGAAGATGGCGGTTAGAATTGACGGCAGTGCTTTCAGTTTGTGAGAGTTTTGCCTGCCTTGGCCGCGGCCGCATCTGACGCAATGCCAGGCTGATAAGGAGCCGCTTGAAATGGGGCTATCTTGGCACGGCCGAGCGCAGGTCCGGTCGCCGCTCTGTCACTCCGACGGGGACGACTGTCAGAGCAGCGATACCCGCTTCATCGGCTGCAAGCAGAAGCGCCTCACGGAATCGTTCCGGGCTAATTTTCCCGGTAATTGCATCGACACAGGCTTTTACGGCAGCGACGTATTCCTCGCCGTCATCAGAAGGCCAATCATTGATCAGGAGATGTGCCGCATCGCCGAGCGTCCGGACGATCTTGCGTGTTGCCGGACCGCGCAAAGCAAGCGCGACCGGCGTGAATGCCGATGATGTATCCCAGCACATCGTCCCCGACCCCTCAAGGCATGGTTACTGCAATCCTAACCGTGCAACATACGCTTGTTTTCTGAAATTTGGAATTGAAAACTGAGCGATAAAACTGCTTCAACGTGAAGTAGCGGAGGCTAAAGAAAGGGACTCAAGGACCTCCTGTCCGAACGCCCTGAGACGCGGGCGATATGGGTCGCGCCGATCACGAGGGCAGCAACTGATACGACCGATTTGCAACTGGTGGCCACGGAGGCGCAGCCGCTCAGAGTTTGGCACGAAGCCCATAGCCGCCATGACGAACCAGTCAGTTCCTATGGGTGCTGGTCACTCTGACATAATAGCCGTCAGGATCGAGAAGACGAAAGTCGCGCAGTCCCCAGGGCTGCATCGCGAGAGCGGAAATTGGCCAGCCGCTCTCGTCCGCCTTGCGATGGGCATCCTCGACATCAGCGACCTTCAGGACGATCTCGACGCCGAGGCCGACCCTGTCGCCGATTGCGCCGCGTAATGGATGATCGCTCGAAAGGACGCTTCGCGAATTGATCGCGATGACGGCGTCGCCGTTTCTCAACATCGTATATTCCGTGCTCGTCGAGCCCTCGACTTCAAAGCCCAGGACTCGCTGGTAGAAATCAATCGATGTCCGAGGCGTTTGGACAAACAACTCCAAAGTCAGGTGCAACTGGACCTCCCTCTGCATGAATTCTATGCTTACCAGAAGAAGCGGACGAACGCCGCACTGGCCAAACTTCAACTGCCTGGCCCGGATCAAACACGCTGCCGCCGCAATTCGCGAAGGACTCGTTCAACTCCCTGTTCCAGCGTCAGGTTCGATGTGTCGAGAATTTCGCATCTGTATGCCGCTGCTTCATGGCGTAGGAAGGCGGCCCAGTTCATCATATCCGGATTTGCCAACTCAGGTTGGCCTCGATCAACCGAAAGGCGCCTGGCTCGGGTGTCGTCGTCGCAATCGATCAGAATACAGGAATGCGCACCGATCCCGGCACCTTCGGCGGCTTCGGCCAGAAAGGAAAAACGCGACTGCCCCTCGAATAGGATGCTACGCCCTTCTGCCAGGAGCGGCGACAGTCGCGACATCCATGCGAAAGTGGCCGCTCTCTGCCATCCTTCGACGGAGCCGAATTGATCAACCATCTCTTGCACAGGCGGAACGCCGATGCTGTCCTTGTAAAAGACGTCGATCTCTTGCCCATGCCGGCGGGCGATAGCTTCGGCAATGGTAGTTTTCCCGGCTCCCGATGCACCGGTGAGAATGACGAGTGGCATGACTGTTCCCGCAATGGCGGCCAGCGGAAGGCATCCGCAAGGTGGCCGCTGGTTGTATTTCGACAATGGTCGTCTGCGAAATTACAACGTCTGCCGCGAACGACAATCAGTGTCCTTCGCAGCAAACGTTTGTATGTGCCACGATTGAAATTGTTAGATTTTTCATGCGCGTTCGCAGCATACGTTCAACACCTTCGCAGCATACTATTGCTCAGCTCGAGGGCTTTCGCAGCATACCTATGTTCAGTTTTGCAACCAGAGAAAAGCCTACATTGCGACCAAGAATATCATGCGCTTGTCCGCTGGAGCGAAGCTGGTGCCGGGGTCAGGAGGTTGCGCCGGCCGCCTTGGAAACCCGAGCTCCAATTTCCTTCCGCCAACAATGGATCAACCAGCGTAGCCTCACGAAGGTGCAGATAGGAAAGCCGATCTTCTTGTCGCTGACGAACAGAGGTTGCTGACATGCGGCCGGTGATGCAAGCGCTTGAGACCGCACTTGGCGAGCGTCGGTGAACCGCATCCGGGACAAGTTCCACGGGTGCCGGTCGTCGCTTCTTGACGGATTCCTTCTACGAGGGCGAATTTCATTGTCATCTCCAAACCGCCATGAGCGCGCCGTGAACGAAGTAAGCTCGGTTCCTAGTAGGGAATGGCGGGCGGCTTGGTTGCCGCTTGGAGATTCTTCGGGCAGTTTCGTCTGCCTCATGTTCTGATTCGTCTGGCCCGCCTGACGAATAAGCTGAGGCTATTCGCCCATACATCAGAAATCAACTGTATCGACGGCGTTATGCACCATTAGTATTGACGACGCCGTCGCTCTTTATGCATCGGAGGCTGAATTGTATATTGGCGTTGTTCGATAGTCTGGGGCGATATGCGCAGGAAGCTTACAATCATCTTCGCAGCAGAATATCCCATTAGGAACAATCGCAAGGCTCGGAGGTTTATGCTTTAGTCGGGCGTAAGCGTAATTGGAGCGCGGCGCTCTCCCCATCCCTCGGGTATCCGAGGTTGCTTCCAGCTTTCGAGCTGTGACGCGGGGTTCGAATCCCTGCCCCGACAACCATATTCGACACAATCGAACAAAGCCTGCCGTCCGTCCGAGGGATGCCTTATCACCTCGCCGTTGAACTGCGCCGCCATCAGCTTGGCGAGTTTCGATCCGATCCCGTCGCCAAGGTCGGCGGGCACCCTGCCACGGTGTCAGCCACGGTGAGCAGGATGTCTGCTCCTTTCGAGGTCAATGTGATCTCGACGCTTCCGCCTTCGTCGTTCGGGAAAGCGTACTTGAAGGCGTTCGAAGTCCCGCTTCGGGATGGTGATCAGAGTTTATGCCACTCAGTGCGAGCTGATCGCACGACCGCTGGAGGCGAGATGCTCTGTAATGGCGCGCCGGATTTCGATAACCGTGTCGAAGAGCCTGTTGTCCAGGTCGATGACATTGAAGCG